>JAUNIZ010000204.1 GCA_030523165.1 Prevotellaceae bacterium | reverse complement strand
GCAGTGGGCAGTGCCCACACCCGGCTCGCGATTGGGTTGTGCGCCTTCGGTCATGATGAACGCGCGTGGGGCCAGCATGCGGCTTGCGCGATGGGGCAAATAAAGTAAAAATTTATAATGGAAATATCTAGAAAAGAGATAATTTTGCAAGCCGAAACATAGGTTTAATGTTTTAAAGGAAAGATGCTCGAGTGGCTGAAGAGGCACGCCTGGAAAGCGTGTAATCGGCGAAACCGATTCGGGGGTTCGAATCCCCCTCTTTCCGCAACTAGTTTTTATTAATCCAAGAAAAATAAAGATGAAAAATAAGATTGCAAAACTAGCAATAATATCGCTCCTTATTCTTTTTCAAAGTCATGTTACATTGGCTCAAGACAGTAACACGTCTACACAAAAGAAGTCAACAACAACGGTTACTAATGACCAGAATAGACCTCCTAGACCAGGTGGACCAGGGGAACATGGCGACAGACCAGCACCTCCGGGACATGGAATGACTCCTCCAAACGGACAAATGCCTCCAAAACCAGGCTCTGCTCCGAAAGATATTCCTGCTGCAAATAATACTGCAAACAAGAAACAAGGTCAGGCAATCGTAGCACAGAACGCTTCTAAGAATACGCCTGACGCTCAAGAAAGTGCAACTGTAGCACCTGCAGACACAACAAACGAGGATGCGTTTGCTGATTCTATGGACATTACATCAGTAAAAGAGGCAGATTCTACGATTGTTCCTATAGAAAGCGAAGGTTTCCACAAGATGCTTAAAACCAAGTATATTGAGGGCGATGCAGGCTTTATGTCATTTGTAGCATTGGCATTGGTGTTAGGTTTGGCATTCTGCATTGAACGAATAATATATCTAACACTTTCGGAAATAAACGCAAAGAAACTCATGGCTGATATTGAAGACCTTGTTCTTAAAGGAGATATTGAAGGAGCAAAGGCAATCTGCCGTGACACAAGAGGCCCTGTAGCGTCTATTTGTTATCAAGGTTTGGCAAGAATAGACGAATCTATTGACGACATTGAACGAAGCATAACATCATACGGTTCGGTTCAAGCAGCAAATCTAGAGAAAGGATGCTCTTGGATAACACTATTCATTGCGATGGCTCCGTCTTTAGGATTCTTAGGAACTGTTATCGGTATGGTAATGGCATTCGAACAGATTCAGATGGCTGGAGACATAAGCCCGACTATTGTAGCTGCCGGAATGAAAGTCGCATTGATAACAACTATCTTCGGTCTTATTGCTGCTCTTATACTCCAAGTGTTCTATAATTACATTCTTTCCAAGATTGAACACTTGACAAGCCAGATGGAAGAGTCAGCAATTTCCATGCTTGATATAATAATGAAATATAAGCTAAAAGGATGAAACGATTATCGTTGAAAGACATAAAGGGATGGAAGACCGAGAAGAAGTCAACGGCAGTGCTATATATATTGGTAACACTGACGGTCTTGGTCTTTGGTGCGTTTTTCTTTATCGGCTTCGATACGCCGTATGAAGAAGACCCTACATTCAATGCGCCAATGCTTACCGATGCCGTTCTGATATTCATTTATCTGCTTATTATACTTGCGTCGGCACTAGCTGTCATTGCTATTGTACGTGGAATAAAGACGCGTGACCGCTCTGCAGACGTAATCAACAATATTCCAGCCACACGCATAATGTTCTGTACATTCGGTTTACTTGTTGCATGTATGGCAATTACATTGTTGTTAGGCTCGTCTGAACCAGTAATGGTAAATGGTATAAAATATATAGACACGTTCTGGCTTAAAGCTACAGACATGTTTATCAATACCATGATAATATTGCTTGTCATAGCAATATGCGGTGTTGCATTCGGTCTCTCTGGATATAACAGAAAGATAAAACTAAAGAAGAAATGATTTTTAGGCATAACAAACGCTCGGTTCCAGAACTAAACACCACATCAACAGCGGATATATCGTTTATCCTACTGGTGTTTTTCCTCGTCATTACATCAATGGACGTGGACAAGGGACTATCGCGCCAATTGCCTCCGATTGACAATACCGACAAGCAAGAGCAGCATGACATAAGCAAAAGCAATGTTATGGACTTGAAAATAACATCTTCTAATGTCATTCTTAAAGACGGAAAACCTGCAAATATCAATAGTCTGAGAAATGACGTAATGCTATTTGTCAGCAAAACGGCAGACAGACAACACCATGTTATAACGCTTGACATTGATAGAAATGCTACATACGACACCTATTTCAATGTCCAAAACGAGATAGTAGCGGCATATAACACGCTTAGAAACCAATATGCAATAAAGACTTTCGGGCACAATTATGAGAGTTGTACGCCAGACCAGCGGAAGAAGGTGCGTGCATATTATCCACAAAGAATAACAGAGGTTTACTCTGACAATACGGAAGGAGGCGCACAATGAGCTTTTTCAGAAGGTCAAAACGTGAAGTTCCAGTATTGAATACATCGTCATTGCCAGACCTTGTTTTCTCGGTTCTTTTCTTTTTCATTACTGTTACCCACATGCGTCAGGTAACATTAAAGGTGAAATATCGTGTACCAGAAGGCACTGAACTGACAAAACTCACAAAGAAATCTGCTGTCACCTATATATATATAGGTAAGCCGACAAAAGACATGCAGGCATCTGCAGGCAACAAGACACGCATTCAGCTAAATGACAAATATGCAGACGTTACTTCCGTAATAGATTATGTTACAGAAGAACGCAAGCGTATGTCTCCAGAAGATGCCAAGGCGATGAGCGTTTCTATAAAGGCTGACCGTTCTACAGAAATGGGTATTATAAACGATGTAAAGCAGTCATTAAGGAAAGCAGGTGCAACAAGAGTCAATTATTCTGCCACATCGAAAGGCAAAAAAGTAGATTAAAATTTCTAAAAGTTTTAAACTGGAACATAAAAACATTTTTTTGCTTATGATTTATTGCATAAATAATTATTTTATATTATCTTTGCATCAAAATCATTTTAGCAATGTCACAACATAACTTAGATTCTTTAGATAAGAAAATCCTTCGCTTGATAGCTGAGGATGCGCGTATTCCGTTCTTGGAAGTAGCACGCTGTTGCAATGTAAGTGGAGCTGCTATTCACCAGCGTATTCAGAAACTTAATAATATGGGAGTCATTAAAGGTTCCCAGTTTGTAATTGACCCGGAGAAAATCGGCTATGAGACATGTGCCTACATAGGTCTGAATCTCAAAAACCCTGAAGACTTTGACAATGTAGTAGAAGCATTGAAGAAGATACCTGAAGTGGTTGAATGTCATTATACTACCGGTGATTACGACATGTTTATAAAGATATACGCTTTGAACAATCATCATCTGCTTAATATCATACACGACAAGCTCCAGCCTCTTGGCTTGGCACGTAGTGAAACCATTATATCGTTTAACTCTGCTTTCGACCGTCAGTTACCTATAATTGACATTCCAGTAGAGGAAACGGTTCTTCCCGAAGAACAAGAGTAAATTATTTTAAGATTATCATTAAAAAGAAAGGCTCCTATAATGGAGCCTTTTCTTGTTTAAAACAACTCTGTCATAATATAATATACAATGACAGAGTTCAGGTAATAGTTATATTATATATCCGTTTTCGCATCATTCGCTTTTCACATAGTCAACGAAATCATATTCGAAAGCATGTTTCTCGTCTGTATAATGCTTCTCACGCCATTCTTCTTTCCAGTCTTCATATTCAGGAAAGAAAGCATCAGCGCCTTCAGGAGTATCATTTATCTCTGTCAGACATAGCCTATCTGCAATTCCCAATGCCTGTTCATATACACTGGCACCACCTATTATATATATGTCTTCGTTTTCCGAGCAATGGCTTAAAGCCTCATCAAGTGAAGCATAACAGTCGCATCCAGGGAAAATCTGTTGGCTACGGCTTAGTACAACATTACGTCTATTTGGCAAAGCACCCTTAGGAAGAGATTCAAATGTCTTTCTTCCCATTATTATAGTATGTCCTGTGGTCAATGTCTTAAAGCGTTTCAGGTCATTAGGGAGCCAATAAATAAGTTTATTTCCCTTGCCTATCGCACGATTACGTGCTACCGCTGCTATTATGTTAACTCTCATATATTATCGTATTATATATTCTATACGCTAACAACACCAGGAATATGTGGCCACGGGTCATAGTTTTCCAACGTAAAGTCGTCATATTTGAAGTCGAAAAGGTCTTTAACGTCAGGATTGATGCGCATTGTCGGCAATGGTCTTGGCTCACGGCTAAGCTGAAGTTTTACCTGTTCCAGATGGTTCAAATACAAGTGTGTATCACCTGTAGTATGGATAAACTCGCCCGGCTTCAAGCCTGTTACCTGTGCAACCATCATCAGAAGCAACGCATAAGAGGCTATATTGAACGGCACACCGAGGAATGTGTCTGCGCTGCGTTGATAAAGCTGAAGGCTAAGTTTGCCGTCTGCCACATAAAACTGGAATAGACAATGGCAAGGAGGAAGTTTCATCTGGTCGATATCTGCAACGTTCCATGCGCTTACTATCATTCTTCGTGAGTCAGGAGTGTTCTTTATCTGGTCAAGAATCGCCTTTATCTGATCTATATGTCCTCCATTATAGTCAGGCCATGAACGCCACTGATGTCCATAAACCGGTCCTAATTCACCGTTTTCATCAGCCCATTCATTCCATATTCTTACTCCATGATCCTGAAGATACTTTACATTAGTATCACCTTTAAGGAACCATAGAAGTTCATAAATTATAGATTTCAGATGCAGTTTCTTTGTTGTAAGCAAAGGAAAACCGTCCTCAAGATTAAAGCGCATCTGATGTCCGAAGACACTAATTGTGCCTGTACCGGTACGGTCATGCTTCTTTACACCTTCCGTCTCAATGCGTTTGAGCAAATCCAAGTATTGTTTCATAGTCTATTCTATATTATCTTTATAAATTCATTTATGCCATCGGGAGTGTGCGAACTCTTTATTTTCCATTCCTGAGGATAAAGATTATTTGCACGATTGCCGATATTTTTCTCAAAACCAAGCGGTTGACTTTTGTAAGTAACAATCACATATCCTCGCGGAGTACTTTCAGGCAAGCTTACCGCTTCCTTACGCAGATAGGATATAGCTTGTTCATAATTGAGTTCCACACAAGGGAATGATGATTTGTTCAATGCTATAGACAAAGCAAGCGAATGAGAAGGTATGATATCCTTGCCTTTTGCTTCGCCAAGCATTACGCCTGCAGACAAGACCTTCAATGATTTTCTTGCCACATCATAGATATTCTTCCATTGCTTAGGAACAGCAATAATACGATTGTCGCTTTCAGTTATCTCATAGTCATCAATATTGTCAAGCCAAGCCATGCATGGCGTTATTCCACTTACAGGTTTCTTCTTCTGGCTTTCGCGTTTCTTCTTTTTATCGGTTTTAGTTTCTGCCTTAACGCAATCTCCCAGCTTTCGCATAACTGCCATAAACAAGCCTTCTCCACGTGTCTTGCCAGGAACGAAACGATATACAGGTTTTTGAAAGTCAGCAATCACAGAGCCTGTAATCTGCCATTCGTCTTTTATATCTACAGGCAAAAGTTCTGCACCAAGCTCTTCAGTTATATATCTAACGTTTTCTTCATTCTCTTCTGCATTGAAAGTACATGTAGAATATATAAGCAGTCCACCAGGACGTAAGCTATTCCATATATCGGATATTATTTCACGTTGCAGATGCCAGCACTTTTCAACATTCTGAACACTCCATTCGTCAATGGCGGTCTGGTCTTTACGGAACATTCCCTCGCCAGAACACGGAACATCAGCAAGAATAACATCAAACATCAGTCCACTTCGTTCTATGTCTTTTGCATAGTTGTTGGTAACAATGACATCCGGATGTCCGAACTTCTGTATATTCTCCGCCAATATCTGCGCCCTTGTACGCATCGGTTCATTACTTACCAACAGACTTCCTTCAGGAAGAGCAGCCCTTGCCACAGTAGACTTCCCTCCTGGTGCAGCACATAAGTCCAGCATAACAACAGGAGACGAAGACAAATACTGACGCATTACACAGTCAAGAAACATTGATGAAGCCTCCTGAACATAATATAGTCCTGAATGCAATAGCGGATCGAATGTAAAATTCGGACGCTCTGAAAGATAATATCCTCCCTTACACCAAGGAACTTCACCGTCTGAAAGAGTCAACTCTATATTTAAGTTTCTTGTTTTCCTTGGATTCAGCCTAACACTTACCGGTGATTCACCGGCAAGCCCCTTTTCCAAGATATTCCATAAGTCGCAATCAAACAATGATTCTATGCGTTTTCTAAATGTTTCTGGTAGCTGCATCAGGAATTGTATATTAATCGGTTACAAAGTTAAT
>JAUNIZ010000203.1 GCA_030523165.1 Prevotellaceae bacterium | reverse complement strand
TATAATTCTATGAAATATAAGAGTCGAATAGCTGATCAATTATTGCGTGATAAATTAGATGCAATGGGAGCCGTCTTGATAGAGGGTCCAAAGGCTTGTGGAAAGACAACTACAGCCGAGCAGCAGGCTAAAAGCATAATTTATATGGATGACCCTACTAAACATCAACAGTATAAGCAGATGGCTCAAACTAATATTAGGTTTCTGCTTGAAGGGAAAACTCCACGCTTGATTGATGAATGGCAGGAAGTTCCTCAATTTTGGGATGCCATCAGATTTGAGGTTGACCATAGAGATGAAGATGGCCAATTTATGCTTACAGGTTCTGCTGTGCCTGTTGATACCAAAGATATACATCATACTGGAACTGGCAGATATGGCTGGCTTACAATGCGTACTATGAGCTTGTGGGAATCTGGCGAGTCTACTGGTGATATCAGCTTGTCAGACTTGTTTCTTGCCCCAGAGAAAATCGGAGCTTTAAATAAACTTACATTGCCTATGCTCGCATTTTTAGTATGTCGAGGCGGGTGGCCTAAAGCTATACAAAAGAAAACAGAAAAAGCTGCATTGTTGCAAGCGACGGAATATTATAAAGCAATTACGAATAGTGATATATCACGAGTAGACAATGTGAAACGTGATTCAGAACGGGCTAAGAGAATTATGCGTTCTTATGCAAGGCACCAAGGTTCACAGGCAAGTATCGCTACAATCCTTGCCGACATATCGACAAATGAACCCGATGATGTAAGTGACGAAACAATAGATTCATATCTTATGGCTTTGCGGAAAATATTCGTAATTGAGGATATGCCTGCGTGGAATCCCAATTTAAGAAGCAAAACTGCTGTTCGCACATCAGATACAAGGTATTATGTTGACCCGTCAGTCGGTGTGGCTGCTCTAGGCCTAGGCCCCAATGATTTGATTAACGATTTAAATACTTTCGGATTGTTTTTTGAAACAATGTGTATTAGAGATCTTCGTGTTTATGCTGATGCCTTGGATGGTTCTGTTTATCATTACAGAGACAAGAACGGTTTGGAATGTGATGCAGTGGTGCATCTGCGCAATGGCTCTTATGGTCTTGTAGAAATAAAACTTGGTGGAGAAAAATTGATTGAAGATGGCGCAAAGACCTTAACGGCACTTTCTAATATCATAGATACCTCTCGAATGAAAGCACCTTCTTTCTGTATGGTATTGACCGGCGTTGGCGATTTTGCATACAGACGAACAGATGGTGTCTATGTCGTGCCTATTGGGTGTCTGAAAAATTGATCATTCCCTAACAATAAGATTAGGGAATGATTAACCTTTTGCTTTCCTTTGTTTTTCCTTTTTACTTCTTTCTCAGCAGTTCCCATAGGTTTACTCCTATGTTCACAGAGCTGTTGTATGCGTTCCAGCCTTCTATAGACTTGTATGTCGGCGTTATTCCCAAGTTTGCGCTGAGAACTACAGGGCCGTAGGATATGTTGCCTATGACGTTCAGACCAAAGTGTTTCAGTTTTATGCTGCTGTCTATGTCAGGCGCGCTGCTTCGTCTGCTGAATGTGTAGTTGGCGTTGTCGCGATATACTAGTGCCAAGCCAAGGCTGACACCCAACGGCTTCTTCTTCGACTCAGGATAGAGTGTGAACATTACAGGCAGACGAGATTCAAAGTAGTCCATGTAGCTGTGCTTGGCTTTCTCGCCTTGGTCGGTCATTGCCACGCGGTCACCTTCCATCGAGAGGCTGTAGTTGGCTGCGAAGTTTGTGCGAATATATGCAAACTGCAGTGTTGTGGCAATACCCATTGTGTGTGCCTTGTCCAGTGCCCAGCAGAAAGGAACGGCAGAAAAGCCTATCTCAAACGATGCCTTGTTGTGCGTGTGGTTTGTCTTTGTTTTTGCCACACCCTTATGCGTTGCAGAATAACCTACCCAAACAGAAGGGAAGTTGTGCTTCGTGAAATTGTCCTGAAGCTTTTCGTGTTCCATGAACGGCGAGCCTACATATACCTTCTGTATCTCGTTGCCGTCTACGAATGTCGTTTCGCTCGACTTGGCAAGCTTGTTGCCTTTATTGTCATATACGCTTACTTGGGTAGCGTCGTCTTCAACGTTTACTACAATTTTCTTGTCCTTGTAGACAAATGTCGTGTCGTCGGGAGTAGCTGCATAGCTGGCTGCCGGCATGATGAGTGCGAGAGATAAAATTGCTTTTTTCATTTCCGTATAGTTTTTTTGTTAATATTCTTACCATTTTGAGTAACACAGTTTCATTATGTCGTCGGGCGAGAGCTTGCCTTCAATATATATTATGGCACCTTCGTTCTTGCGCACATTGCTGAAGAGTATGTATCTGTTTATGTTGTCAGCCTTTGGCGACATCATGTAGTAGCCGCTCACTATCTTGCCGTCTTCTACCACTTCGCGTATTTTCTTCGCCCGTCGCTTGTCTTCCTTGAGATATTTCTCCACTACGGCTCCTATCTTCTTGTATGTAAGGCTTTTGTAGAGCGTCAGCTGATAGCCTCGCAGCTTGGCGTTGTGCATCTCCACCATTTTGCAGCCTTTTGCGTGGCCGTAGCGTTCAAATACCTCGTCAATGCCCAGGCCGTTTTGTGCCGTTGCCGTGCCTGCCGTTGCCATCATGACCGCAAGCAGCAGAATACGAATTATTGAATTAATGCCTAAAGGTTTCATATCGTTATGTTTTTAATCAAATTCTTTAAATGCGTCGAAAGTGTCATTCTCGTTTGACGATACAAGCATCAGAGCCTCTTCTGCCTCTTCGCTTACGATGTTCTTGTCTGTGAACACCTGTCCGTCTACCACTGCAAAGTTTTCGTTGTCTTTCGGCATTGACAGGAAAACCGAGATAATGATCAGAAGCGATGCCGCTATAGATGCCGTGTAGAGCAGTCGTCGGCTTAGCGAGTGGCTTGAGCGTTTCGTTTTCTTCTTCCCGTCGCTTGCCGTTGCTGGTGTCGTCGAAGCTTCCGTTGCGAGGGTCTTTGCCGTTTCCGCTTCGTGCAGCTTCGTTGCTTCCGCTTTTTCGTATGTGAACAGCGCTTTCAGATATTGCCATTCTCCAGGAATGTCAGCGTCTTGCTGCGTGAAATAGTTTCTCAGCACGCTTTCCTCGCTGTTGTCCGTTTCGCCTTCCAGATACCTGTCTATCAGTCTGCCGATAAGGCTATTGTCGTATATGTCAATTTTCATGCTTCAGTTCTCCTCTGTCATTTGTAGTTACGTCTTGCAGTTCTTGCAGCCGTTATTCTTATAAACTCGCTTCTTATGCGTTTTCGCGCCCTTGAGAGATTCTGTCGAAGGCTGTCGGGCGAGCATCCTGTAATCTTCATTATCTCTTCCTGTTCGTAGCCTTCTATTTCCTTCATTCTGAATATCGTCTGCTGCAGATTTGGCAGCGTGTCGATAATCGTTCTTATGATGTCAACCTCGTCGGCATTCTCTACGGTATTGTCCTCTTCGGCAATGCAGCTTGCCTTTCCTGTGTTCATTTCCCGTTCCAGTTGCCTGTGTCTCCATCTGTCGTTTATTTTGTTTTTCAGAATCGTAATAGCGAGAGCCTTGTGGCAAGAGTGCTGGTCGAGGGTGTCGCGAATGCTCCAAAGCTTCAGCAAGACCTCTTGTGTGAAGTCTTCCGCTTCGTCTTCGTTGCCGGTCATCTTCAGGGCTATATCCCTAAGTTCAGACCTCATCGGCACAATGTCCTTGTTAAACTCTTCTATTCCCATTCTGATTTTGTGCAGTGCTTTCGCCTATCAGCTTCCGCACCCTGTTTTTTTTCGTTTCTTTATTAGGTAAACGTATATCTTTCTTTTTTGTGACATCAATAATTGAATTTTTTTTCGAATATCCGTTATTTTTGTATGCGCATTACCTATTTTAATAAGAAAATTCTTTTTGCGATAATGCAAATGGCGATTATTTTTTATAATATTAGATTTCTATAAAGACACTTCCGTTATAAGGAAATTATTTGTAAATTTGCATATTGAAGGCATAAGGCATTGAATGAAAACGCATTTCATTTATAAATCTATTGACTGCTGATTTAAATTTGCTGCATTAAACAATAATGAGATAATTGAATCTTAATAAACAAATAATATTCGCACAGCTATGAGACTGCACATGACAAAAAGAATTGTTCTTGATTTTGTTGTCGTTTTTATGATGACACTGCCTGCATTGGGAATGACAGATGCTGCATCTGAAATGCTGACGATGGCAGGCGACACATACTTCAACAACAATCTTATGACCACGCACGACCCGCACAGGATATTCAATACAGACATGAGCGGGGCATATCCAATGATTGTCATCGACATGCTTGTGTATTCCGACTTGGGCGTAATAAATTTATTGCTGGCATGTCCCTCATCGTGGGAGTCAGGCGAGTTGTGTGGCGTATCGCTACGAGGAGGCATATTGATTGAGAAACTAACATGGCACGGCAATAGATGTGTGGCACGGCTGAAATCAAAACAAGACCAGACCGTAACTGTCAGCATACGCAATAATATAGGAAAGACAGTTCATCTAAAGGCAGGAACAGCCGTAGACGTTATACTATAAATATTCATGTTTCTGCATAAATATGCATTTTTGTTTTTCTGAAATCAGGACAAAAGTTTTTTGCGAAATAGAAAAACAGATGCACAAAAATGGGGTTGATTTTGATAATATATGGGGTAATTTCAGATTATAGCATAGGTTATTGGCAAAAACCTATGCTATTTTCAGTGAAAACTGCCTATATTGTTAGTCGTAAACATGCCGTTTCTTACCCCAAAAGCGGTCAGTTATAGCCTGTTACATACTGTTTTATACGATTATTTTATGCACACTATGTACAGGAAATGCCGTAATTATATGTGTATTAGCGTTTTAATTTTGCACACGTTTTTTTTGCTCAATTTGCGCCCACGACATTTTTATTTCAAAAAACTGCCCTTCTCAGCGCGTTAACGAGATAATTTTGAAAATTAGAGGATATGAATTTCTGCATATTTATGCATGAATAGCCAGTAAGGATATTTTTGAATAAAGCTGAATTTTCCATTATTTCGGCTCTGCTATTATGCAATAGTATTCTTCACGAAGGTCATTGCCCTTGAAATGGAGAAGTGCAGCACGTGTAGTGCCATTGCCATAAGTTTCCACGATGCTGGCATCTTCAGGTAATGTCTTGAAGTCGGCAGCTGTATAGGCAGTTTTATTTCCCAGATGTTTTGTCAGTAGCCAACACAAACCGTCTACTTGTCTTTGAAGATATTCTGCATCAGTAATGTCGGGCGAGGCAGCCACTTTTATTTCCGTGAAAGGAGTGTTGTTGCGCTGTTGTGTGTCGGTCAACAGGAATTCATAACGGGTGTCAAGCACGCAATAAACGGCATTCGTTTGCGGATTGGCAAGCGTGATGCTTCCGTTTTCCCAGTCTATTCCAAGAAAATCTCTTTCACGCATTGGCTGTTCTATCTTTGATTCATATTTTACCACACCGTCTTTATATCCTTTGAGGGTTATCGTTAAGTCGTTTTTCTCGAAGAAATATGAACTCCATTGTGATGTGAACTCTTCATACGCGCCACTCTCGTCTGTTTTCTTTTGATATACATAATATGTGTCAGGCATGGTCGGTGTTGTCATCATGATAGAATCGTAATAATGCACGAACTCAGGATACCCTACTGGGGTATATTCATCTTTATAGTCAAATATCCTGAATATCAACATGTCGAAAGGTGCTGCCAACGGTGTATCTAAATCCATAAACGGCTTCAGTTGCACCATCTTTAATTTGAACCTTGCTTCTTCAGGCCAATCTTCTGGTGTGTCAGGAGTTTCTCGTTGTGTATCGCTAATTATTTCAAGCAGCCTATAAGTGCAGTTCGTTCCATCTTGCGGTGGATTGGCGAGAATGGTTTTGCGCACCTTCAACTCGTAGGCATGCCCTTGCACGTTTTCAAAACCTTCGATACTGCCTATGGGAAGCCGTTGCCATTCTGTTGCAGATTGTTCCTTCACAAGCATGTGTTCCGTTGGAGTGTCACTGCCCCATATAGATTCCCAAACTGTTGTTTCGGACACTTGCATTGTTATATCTGCATAAGTATCGCCCGAAGCGTCGTCATTGTCACAGCTAACACATAAAATGCCTGTTAGAATTATCAGCATGGAAGTGCTGAAGAATGTCGAAAGTTTTCCTAAATAGTGTTTAGTTCTCATTGTTATTAAATTTTCATTAACCTCCAAGTTATTTAGTGCGTATATTACAAAAACGTGAGGCTTCTTTCTTTTCTCACATGTCTTGTAATGAATTATCTAAATTCAACTGCAAATATAGGTAATTTCTCTGACAATATCTTATTGGTTAATGTTTTTTTTTGTTTTGGATATGAAATTAACGTAGC
>JAUNIZ010000202.1 GCA_030523165.1 Prevotellaceae bacterium | reverse complement strand
GTTGCTCAGGCACTTATAAATAATGTTAAACTATAGTGTTGCGGAATTAAGGATTTCCAGTTTGTTCGGTTAAATTTTTTGTCTTTATGTAACTGCCGTCAGAACGGTGGTCTATGTATTTTCGGTATCTCCACTGCCTGAGCATGTTAAGCGTGCCTTCCCTATTCATGCCTGCCGATTGTCTTACGCGTATAGCGTCTGATTCGGTGAACGTGTCGGGAAGCATCTCAAGAAGGTTTCGCGGACCTTTGGGTGACTTGCTTTCCGCAGAGCTTTTCTTCATCTCCTTGTCCAGCGCATCGCCGAAGAACTCCATCTTGCACCACAGGTCGTAGTTAAGGCTCCAGCGGATGAACTCATCGAAAGTGCTGTCCCAACTCTCGCCGTTGGCTACATACAGCACGCAGGCCTTTAGCCACGCTATGACCAAAGCACGAAACGTGAAGTTCTCATAGACCCTGTTCTGGGACAGGCGCGACACCTCGGCACATTCTGCCTTAAGCTTCTTTGCCAGCTCGAAAGCGTCTTGGCACCACACGCGTCCCGACGCATTGCAGAGATTGTCGATATAGGGCTTGAGCAGCTTGCTGAACCTTTCGTCATATCTCCTGTATATCGGCATGTCCGCGCCTATTTCCTGCTCAGGAATAGTACAGAAGTTAATACGGCTTACCGGTCCGTCGGTCAGCACTTTAGAGAAATATCTCTTGCCTTTGTCTATCGTCGTTGACGCGTTCCAGTTGAAGCGTATCTGTACCTTCTCCGTTATCGACTGTGCGCCAACTCGCGTCTGCCCGTACTCATTGTCGGGGTCGAATGCTAGGCACATTATCTGGAACTGCTGGTTGCCCTTGCATGAGCCTTTCAGCGCGTCAAACTGGTCTATCTCGTTCAGCTTTGTATAGAGGAAATGCCCATCTGATTCTGATGTTCTCATCACGAACGCAGGGTTAGTCATATCAGCGTCTATACATTGTATCACAAGCCCTTGAGGGCGTTTGCTCTTGTCCTTGTTCGAGCCTTTCGTGTTTACCTCTTCTTTCCATTCCCGTTCACGCCTCAAGTTCTCCCTGTCGCGTGCCTTTATGTCTGCCATGATTAGGTTTATAGGCTTGGTTATGCAGTTCTTTCCGGCTCCCGTTCCTGCCATGAGTACATTCATAAGCGTAGCCTCGTGTTCCTCGTTGTCTATATAGAGGAACTTCACCCTGTGCAGATGTGCGGCAAGCGGAGGAAACACCGCATGTGCCACAGCTGGCTTGTAGATGTCGGGAGTGCGGCTCAGCAGCAGTTCTATAAGCGGCGGAAGCTTTTTGGGCATTTCCGGAGGACGTGTCTGCTCCTGACTGATGCGCGTATCTTTCGCAATCGCTACGGCTTCGTTCATTTGTCTTGACTTGGAGTAGAGCCTCGATTCGCAAGCCGAGTGCACAAGCGCGTTTATCTCTTTCTCGTCGAGTCCGTATCTCGGTATGATTTTCCGTATAAGATCCTCGTCGTTGTCGGTGATATAGCGGAGATGCGACGCAAGGATATGCAGACGTGTGTTTCTCTCGCCCTTCTCCGGCTCGCCTCCCGTTATGTCAAACCAGCACTTTATGATTTTCCTGTAGGGTATTCCCTTGAAGGTATATTCCCTGCCGTCGTCAGCTATGGATGAATCCCCTATTGTTTCCGTTGCCTCGCCTGTATCTTCCACGGTGGCGCTGGCCTGTGTCTTGGCGGCGTTGTCTTCACGTCTGTCATGGCTTTCCGTTTCCGCTACGGGCATGTCTTCTGGTTTAGGAGTTCTGAACAGGCGTTCCGTGTCGATATACAATATGTAGCTTCGAGGAACGGCAAACGAACACCGGGCAAGGTCTTTCACACACTGGTCGTAGTCTTTGTCTGCCAGCTGTACGCTCATCCATCGCTGCGCTTTCTCCAAGTCCATTCCATTGGGCATTATGAAGAACAGACGGAGACCTTCGCCCGACGGCGTAACGTGTGCAAGCACCACCCCAAGCAGTTCTTCTATGCCCTTGATCCGTTTTTCGTAATATCCTTTCGGGTCTGTTATATGGTCAACGTCATACATGGACAGTCCGCTTGGCATGGCTTCCTTGTTGTTGCGCATGCCGTTCACGAACGTGGCGTGCGGTGTGAATACCGGCAGCAGCTTCTTCTTCTCTGTCTTGTACTCGTCATAGTCATCGCGGCTCATATCGCCCCGTCTCACCTTCTCAAGGGCATCTTCAAGCTCGGCGCATATACTTGCGACAAGCGGCGAATCTACCGCCTTGCTGAACAGGTCGGGAGTGCACGTATCCACGACTCTGCTTTTTACACTTTGTGATATGCCAAACATGAGAATCCTCCTTTCAGTCCATTATCCTCGCCACAAAGTCGCCTGCTTCCGATGATTCGTCGTAGATGATGTCTGAAGGCACCGTATCGAGGTTCTTTAGTTTGATGTAAAGGCTCAGGCGTATGTTCTCCTCGCCGACGCTCACCTTGCCGTGGGGCAGCGCATAGCTTACGCGCTTGATGCCCCGGTTCTTTCTCTTGGCGTGTTCGCTGAAGTCGCACACCTTGCTGTTTACCAGTCCTATCGTGCCTTGAATGCGGATACCTTCGTTAAGCATGCAATTGTATGTCTCGTCTTCCAATATCAATGTTACTTTTTTCATAGTCGCTAATGTTTTTAAATGTTATTGATGATGTTTTTTAGGTTGATTATTGTCTTGTGTTTTCCCAGACTTGTCGTTTGTCTTGTGGATTGATTAGTTGATTTTCCTGATTTCGTTGGCTATGATGTCCTGAAACATCTGACCGTTGTACTCGCGTGTCTGGAATCTCAGCACTGCATAGACGAAATCGCCCTCATGGAATTTCAGTTGCGCCAGATTGCCTAACACGCTGCACGCATACTGGTTCTCGAACTTGCCCCCTGGCTCCTGAAGGAGGATGTTGCGCTTGTTCAACACTCCTCCTTCTGCCTTCTCGCTCTTGACGGTGAACATGTCACCGCATCTTACAACTTTGAATAACTGCTTCATTTTTCTTTTAATTTTTTAAAGTCTTTGTTGGAGGTCAGGATTTATTGTCAACTCGTTTGCCGGCTAACGGTCAACCGTATAAAAACTTTGCCCACAGACTTCCATCGTGGAAATCCATGGGCAAAGATAATACATAAAATCGGGATTTAGTTACTACATAGTAGCTACGACGTAGTAACTACGAATTACAACCGTAGTAGCTACGGAGACATGCGCAACCGTCTGCATGTCAAGAGTTTATCATGTCCTTTATCTTGTTCTCAAAGTCTTTGTAGGTCTTGCTGTCCTTGTCGGCAGCCTTGTTGTAAGCAGCCCTTATCGTCTCGCCGTTCACGTTCCACAGGCTTCCGAACGACTTCCACGGAGACTTAAGGTTGAGCCTGTTCGCCAATAGCCATATCACAATGCCCTTCTTGGCGTTGCTCAGCTTCTTGGGCTGCAGGCTCTCGTCGAGTATGCCGCCTTCACGCAGCTTGTCGAGGAGCTTCTGTGCACGAGCCGTAGTCAGCTCTTTAGGCATGCCTCCTTCTGCAGGAGTCTCCTTCTTGCCTCCTCCGCTTGTTGCCTTTGCGCTCTCCGCCTGCATCCTTGTCACCAGCAGCTCGGCTTTCAGTTTGTCAATCTCCATTTGCCGCCTTTCAATTTCCTTCTGCAGACTTATGATATTCGCCGTAAGAGCGTCGTTCTCCGCAATCTTCTCATTACGCTCACGGCTGAGTTCCTTAATCACTTCGCCCTTCGATTTATCGCTTTTCTCCAGCTTCTCCTTATCCGCCTCCAATTCCTCAATACGGCGTTTCAACGTATCGATTTCAGCCATAGCATCGTCGAGAGCGTTTGAGGAATCCTCGTCGCTGCATGAATCGGCATCGTCAATGATGTCTGTCTCGTCAATGTCGAAGTACGACACCTTTCCTGCTCCGTTAATCACCAATGGAGTATCGTCAATAGATACATGCGCCATCTCTATGTCATATTTCCTGAGGTCAATGTTTATATTGTCCGTCAGACCCACCAAGAATACATCTGTAACGCATTTGAAAGTCACGGCACGCTCGATATACACCATAGGCGACACGTTCGAATAGTCGAACACGATATGGCACAACGGCTCCGATATGCTGTTGATAAAGGAAATGTCCGCATTATCCAAAATCATCCTGTCTTCAGGCATTTTTTCAAACACCCCAAGAACGGATACGCTGCCTATGCGTTTCAGTTCCCTTATATTGACATTCCTGTAGTCTGTCACTTTCATTTCATACTTCACGAACCTATGACTGTTCTTCACTAGCCGTAGGCAATTGGCAGACTTAGTGCGCCTGCCGTTGCGTTTGGGCATAACAAACCCGCAAGTGTAAACCGTAAACACTCTTTCGTCGCTCTCGTCGTGTGTCGTGAAATACTCCAGCACACCCTCCGGCAGCATCGTGCCGGCATGATTCCTTATGCCTGTCTTAATATTTGTGTCATTCATGATATGTCCTCATTAAGTTTTGAAAAACGAATTGCAAAAATACAAAAAACGATTTTATCCGCCAAGAGATTTTCACGATAATTGTTAAAAATTCATGTCATAAGTTCATTTTTAGGATAAATCCATTGTCAAACAGAATTTTGTTGCTATATTTGTAGGAATTCTACAAAATAGGGGATAAAATGATACTTAAAATTGAAATAGAGAACTTCTATTCTATCAAGGACAAGATAAGAATTGACTTTAGGGCAGCAAGCATCAATACGACACTTGCAAGGGAACTGAGCCATAACGTGATGGAATGGAACGGTGTACCTGTACTCAAGACCGTTGGGCTATTCGGTCCCAACGCTTCGGGAAAATCGAACATACTGAAAGCCATCTCTTTCTGTTGCATGATGATTCTTGAATCCCACTTGCACAATGAAGGCGTGAAGTTCAATTTCGAGCCGTTCAAGTTTGACGGATACCAAAACAAGCCGAGCAAGTTTCTCATTGATTTCGTGTGCGACGACGTAGAATATGAATACAGCTTCGAACTTACGCGTGAGCGCATCATAAGCGAAAGCCTTTATCATTATCCAGTAGGCAGACGTGCAAAGGTGTTTGTCCGTAATGCTGACGGCAAGTACAGTTTCGGCACAGGAGTAATGACAAAGCCTTCTGATGTGGTTCTCAACACAAGCGACAAGAATCTTTTTCTGAGCCGCGCCAGCTCAATGAACAGAGAATTGGCACAAAGGATTTATCGCTTCTTCAATAACCAGCTGCTGCTCGGACTTGTAAATATAAACAACACAGATTTATTGGATAGCTTCAACACCTACAAGCCGGTAATTCTCAAGGCGCTTGAAATATGCGATACCGACATCACCGACATCGAGGCTAGAAAAGAGCAAATCCCAACCCCAATAATCCCGTTGCCAGGCCAAAGAGAGATATCATACAGCCTCGTTGATGTCCTTCGATTCAAGACTTTCCACCGCAACCGTAAAGATGTGATGTTTGATATGGACATGGAGGAATCAAACGGTACAAGAAAACTGTTCCAGATTCTTATCCGTCTGCTGGATGTGGTAAAGAACAGGAAAAGCATACTGATGGACGAATTTGACATTGGTCTTCATACACGCCTTGCAGATTTCATTCTTGACCTTATACACGCCTCCGAAGGCAGCCAGCTGCTGTTCACGTCACACAATACAAACCTGATAGACGTAAAAAGGCTTAGACGCGACCAGATTGTGTTTGTCAACAAGACTGATGAAGGTTCAACTGCCGTCTATTCTTTATATGACTTCAAGGATTTCCGTGAAAACATGGATGCAGAAAAGGGATACATTCAGGGCCGCTTCGATGCCGTGCCTTATGTAGATTCATCTGTAGGAAGTATCAGACAATTGCTGGAGGGCTGATTATGGCAAGCAGAAGAGAAAAGGCGCCGGCTATGCAAATGCGCAGAATTGCGCTCGTCATCTGTGAAGGAGAAACGGAGGAGAACTATATAAACTTCCTGAAAAACAAGTATAAATCGCCAATAAGAGTTGTGTCCCACATTGAAGGCACCAAGATTACCCAATCGCTCGTGGATAGCCGTACAAGAGAACTTAAAATATCCAGATTTGACAAAGTGGACATTTTTCTCATGTATGACATGGATGTTCCTGCGGTAAATGAAAAACTGATGTCTTGCAAAGCAGAACTCCTATTGAGCAACCCTTGTTTTGAACTATGGTTGCTGCTACACGCAAAAGACCAAAAGGCAACTATCAGCTCAGATGCGCTTATTAAAGAACTAAAGAAAAGCTCACCTGTATGGAGAAACTATACAAAAGCAACTTTCACAGATACCCAGAAATCTTTTCTAAACCTTAATTCCGCAACACTATAGTTTAACATTATTTATAAGTGCCTGAGCAA
>JAUNIZ010000201.1 GCA_030523165.1 Prevotellaceae bacterium | reverse complement strand
TCGCTTTGCAAGCAAAATCCCACTAAACCCTATAGGTTGCGGATTTGAGGTTTATCACTATTCTTCAGTTCTTCCCACAATGCGTATGTCAGTTTACCAACAGCAGGACTTTTCATCTAGATATTCACTTGGTCGCTTCTGCATGCACTGATGGTGATCCATCGTTCCGCCAATGGTTTTGCCTTAGTATTAATGACATTCTCTTTGCCATTGTCACCAACGAAGAACGATTTAATCGCCTCAAAGGTTTCATATAAGCTGCGAGCATTTTGGTTATCAACCACCAACGTGTCTTCCACACCTCGTACTATTTCATCATCTTCTCCACGAGTGCCATCACCACTATGGCAAGCGTCTATTACCACCAATAGTTTTCCTTTCGCTCCGATTTTATTACGGATAGCATTGAGATACACATTCAATTCATCATCCGTCAAGTGCTTCTCACCATGATAAGTTGCGCTTGCTTTCCGACAAGCATCATACGGAATCCAACATTCATCCAGTCCGTCGGCCTCGTCGTTATGCACATCCGTCATCTGTTGTCCATATCCAGAATAATGGATATATACAACATCGCCATGTTTGCATGATGCCGTCATTCTCTTGAATGCCCAAACAACGCCTGCCTTTGTCGCCTGTCGATTTACCAATGTTGTGACAGATTTGAAACCTGCGTTTTTCAGCATCGCCTGAACAAGCGGCACATCCTTGTCGCCATTAATTTTGTTCCATGCCTTATCCTGCTGTTCGCCTAACCCTATAACCAAAGTTCTCTTTGTCTGTGCGGAGACAGACAAAGAGAGCAATAGGAGAATGTATGTGATTATTCTTATCCTCATTCGGTGTTCATAAGTATATACAAGTTACTTTCCAAAGCATCTTATATTACGTGGCAAATAGACTACATATCCATCCTTCTGTTTTTGTTTTATGCCTATTTATTGACTTTCTATGTCTTTCAAACTGAAATGTTTCAAACATTTTCCATTCCAGTCAAAGACTGATATGATGTTGTATCTTCCTCCGCTCTTGTAATAAGTGTATGACTGCGCAATTGGCAATTCTTCTTCTAAAGACATCCCAAGGACTCCTGCATTGCATGGCAACTGTATTGTTGGTAGTCCGTCGGTTAGAGTTATTATATACGAATAGCAGTTCCTATCGTCACAACCCTCAACCAAGATTTTATCCTCTTCCGCATTGATATAGACTTTACTTATCGTTGGGATGGAGGTGAATGAAACCCTTTGCGCTTTATCTTCATAGCCAAGACATTCATAATCGCTACCAGGATTTGTTGTCAATAGTTTCAATAGCGTTTTGTCTTTCGGCTTGTATGTCCATAATGTCACGACATCCATTTCATTGTATGTACTGTCTACGTTTGCAAATACAATAAGATTGTTTGACTCTGCAGTAACTCGTGCCGTTGTGGGCAGATTGAGCAATTGTATAAGGGATGAAGAGGTCTTATTAACGGGAGAATTTGCACGAACACAAGTAAATATTGCCATTAACATTGCTAACAATGTAAAGAATATTTTTCTCATGTTATTCCACCATTTCATAATTCGTATATTCAGGCAACCATTTATCCAAAAGTTCATCAGCCTTACGATCCATTTCTCTGGTTACATGGCTCTGCACCTTGCTATAAGCTACGCTCAACGACATCACTTCGTCCAACCACCCGATAATCGGGAAGCGTTTTGCAGAAAGCAAGTCTATGGGAAGCACCACATAAGCAATGGCTGTGGCTAAGGCCAACTTATCACTTTTAGGAGTTTTGCTGTCCATCATCACAAAATAGGTCAGCAGCACAGGCCGTGCCGCCACTCGTCCTGCTTTCTTGGTGTACTCACCCATATAGAACATTAAGTTCTTGAAATCTATTCCGTTCATCATAATAGCTATCGGTATTTTTTGATTACAATATGTCCAACACGTTCCAACTCCTTAAGGTTTTCACGTTTGAGATGCAGATTTTCGGGATTACACCCTCTGTCATTCGTGTCGGTGAAGTAGCCTTCTATGCCACCTTCAAGCACAACATACAACTGGCGATAGATCTTATCGCCTATTTGATAAAGGCGTGCTTCGCCACGTTCAGCGTTGCGCATACGTCGCCATGTCTTGTCACACCACTCAATGCTATTCTCCTTGTAATAAGAACTTCCGCTTGTGAGGTCATCTATAAAGCCGAATATATCTGAAAGTAATCCCATTGTCTGATTTTATTTTGTACTTCATTGAGCCGATTTGATATGGTCTTGTTCCCATTTACGGAAAGACTCCGCTTTGCTCGTGTGTTCCTTTGCCGCACTCAAGTCACCCCTTGCTATGGCAGCCTCAGCACGCTTCTCATGCCATTCTGCGTTGTGTTGGGCAGTCTCTGCTCTATCAAGATGATACGACTTATCATTTACAAAGCCATGCAATTCGTCTCTATTAGAGTGTGAATCGTCCCAATAGTCGCCAGTGGCGTTGCCATACTGGCCTCCGTGATTAAACTCATGCACTTCCTGAGTGGGGGCTTCAGGTGCTTCGCCAGCATCGGCAAAGCCGTGGATATGGTTTCTTGCCCACTGAGCTTCTTTCAGCCAGTGTGCCTGTTCCGAGCCGGAACTGATTCGTGCCTGGTGTTCATACCAATCCACATCTGCTTGGGTGAAGCCCTTGATTTCCATCTGCTGCATATCCTCTGTAGGGGCAGACTCGTTGGCTGCAAAGCTGTGAATATGATTCCTTGCCCAACGTGCTTCGTCAAGCCAATGCTGCTGCTCGGAGCCTGATGAGATACGTGCCTGATGCTCATACCAATCCACATCGGCTTGGGTGAAACCCTTTATCTCACGCTGTAACTGCGGATGCGAACTCTCTGTGTCAGAAAAAGCGACATCAGGGCGAAGGTTAATGTGCCCTGGCTCTTGTGACAGTGTTGATGTATAGACATTAGTCTCTTCAAAGTTTTGTAGACAATCGGTAAAGGTTGGTGGAAGGCCGTCGTGTTCAGCCATATATTTGTGAGCAAAAGCCACACCGGCTTCGATGGCAGCCACACGCACAGCCCCGTCGGGGTGAGTTGCGCTCTCTGTGGTATCGCCAAGCGATGTCTCCATCTTGCCTTCATCCATGCCGTTTAGTCCGGCACGGACACCAGCCATGTAGTCACAGCAGAGTTCTTCCTGATGGGAGTTGAAGCCTGTGTCCATGCCTTGTAGCTTACGGTGCGCACCTTCATGGGTCATCACAAGGTCAAAGCCTTCCCTATCGGTGATACCCATATCGAGCATCTGCTGACGGTTAAACACAAGGATGTCATCATTCTCCGTGAACGACATACCAGTCATCACACCAGTAGTCCAATCTTCATGAATGTTAATCGGAGCATTCATATTGAAAAAATCACTGGCCTCCTGTACCGACTGCACAATCATTTCATCTGTGAGTCCAGAACCAAAGTGCTGATGTGCATCCTCGAACCAGCTGTTTGGCAGAAGGTCATGCAGGAAACCGATGTTTAAGAAATCAAAAAGTCCGTCCATGATTCTTATATTTTTATTGGTTTATATGCTTAAAGAGGAGATTTCTGACAGATAACTATCATTACCCATTATATTTTTCATAAGAATCCCAGTCAATACGGATGTTCCCAAAAGCCAGCACCTCTTTCAATCCCTTAGAATCGAAAGTGATAGGGACAGGAGAATCATGCCAACACCAATAGTTGACTGTCTCAAATACGGCGATGGTTACATAGTACAGACGTTTACCCTTTGAGCCTTCCAACTTCAGATTCTTATACTGTTCTGATTGTAAGAACCAGAAGTCTGATGTGTCAATTCCAATGGTATCTTCCCCAAAATAACCATATCCGCATACATTCATCATATAGTCTACGGCCTCAAACTGACTCATCTTTATTTCTGCATCCCAGTTATGCAGGATAGTTGACAGCATATCATTCCATTCGTCTTGCACAGAAGCACATGCGTGAGCGCAATTAAGAGCCGTCATTTGCAACTCTGCATGGAAATCTGGCATTCCTCCATCTGGGTTCATGCTATCCCATGTGCCATTTAACATGAAATCCAAATCCATTCCCTATCTGTACCGTTTAATCGTAATACACCCTTCTTCTTTCAGTTGTCGCTGCTGTTGTTTCGACAGCCGATTGCTTGAAACTGCCCAACCTCGGTCTTCTTCAACAGAGATAATGCCAACATTATCGTTTCGGAACTTCAATCTCATCTGTATGTATAGTCGCTCATCAATCATTGTCAGCACGAGAACGCCTTTGTTGACTCTGCTCATGCTATTCCATACCTCATCACCCCATTCTTTGGCCTCCTCTATATAAGAAGAACCGTCAAATGAGGTGATGAAATCAAAAAGAGCATTTATGAGTCCCATCGTTTCCTTACTTTTAGATAATTGTGCTGCAATGCATTAAACAACAGATTCCCAAAAGGAGATAGGTATTGTTCTTATACTATCCCCTTCTGCGTTTGGGCTCTTATCCCTACGGTATAAACAGAGTATTTGACTTAAGAGTTTAGCATCGAGACATGGAATATCACCATGAATGAACCGTAGAAGTTCTTCGTTCTGTTTTTGTCTGTCTTTTGAAGAAGAGAAAGAACCAAGTTTTAAGAATAAATCTCGAAAAGAAGAGCAGATTTCAATTATATCAAGATTCGTTTTTTCTTGCAATTCTATTATCTTCTGACAAGAGGTATTAAGATTAACAGGGATACCACCCCCAACTATATCTGGGAATGGTATCACATACATAGTGTTGAACGATAACATCATATATTCAATCCCTTTCTATAGCCTGAATCCAATGTAAGTATGCATTTGCCATTGATTCACCATAAGAAAAGAATTTCTGTTTCTCTTCTTCTGTGAAACCTAACAAATCACTCAACTTCCCAATGAAAGTACGTTCATTGTCTGAAAACTCTCCATCTATAGAAACAACTCTTATGGCCGTATCAATCAATATCCTTTTTTGGGAAATGTCCTTTATGCCATCACATATATCAGACAACGATATTTCTGTTGAGATAGTTCTGCTTTCCAACTCAACATTAAGCAATTGCCTTGACAAATCTTGTAACAGTATGTATTCCCTGTCATCAACACCATCATCAACGAGTACGGCATGTTTGGCTAATTCAAACTGTTTCCGATTGAATTTCTTTTTGTCTGTAAATGCCTGAATTTCATCTAATGGAATTGCTTGATTTGCCGTGTCTTCAGAAAAAGAATTACGGACATCGTCAAAACCGACCTTGAATTTCTCAATAGACCAAACAAAATTGCCCGGTCCTACGCTTGCAACTTCGTCTGAAACTTCTGCTAATGTTAACAAGATGCTTTTACGCAAATCTCGTCCGGAGAAGCCCTCCAATTGTTCAGAAAACTTCTCTAAATCTTGACCAGTCTTAAAAACATTATTTAGTATAGATGGAAGGCACATCTTTTTTAACATCTTAATGCGACCTTCTTTGTCTGGCAATGGAAAGTAAATAGAGTCAACAATTCTGGATTTAAACGCTTTGTCAATGTCTGTCAAAAGATTGGTTGCAAATATTATACATCCAGAGTGATTTTCTAATAATTGAAACAGCTCATTAGACATTCTGTTGTAATGCTTATCAGAACCGCTATCGGTACTTTCTATACGTTTACTTAGGAACGAATCACATTCGTCCATAAAAAGTACGGCATCTTGTTCTTCTGCATCTTTGAAAATCTTTCGTAGATTTTTTGCTCCGTCACCGACATATTTAGATTCTATTTGTGCATAGCTGGAAATGACGATTTTCTTTTTAAGATATTTTGCAATAGCCTGTGCAGTAATGGTTTTCCCTGTTCCGGAGGGACCATAAAAGCATATAATACTTTTAATGGTTTTGTCAACACGAGAATAACCTAATGTATCAAAAATCAAATCTTTGTTCTTGATAATTTTAGTAGCGCGTTCAAGTTTCTTTCTGACATCGTCAGAAAGAATAATCTCATTCAAGTCCCATTGCGGTTCTACTGCCACATATTTTGTGCCAGTTGATATTTCGTATTCTTCAGATTGCTCGCTCTTCTTTTCTTTATACTCCTGTGTTCCAATGATTATGAGAGATTTGTCTATACCTTCAGGATTACCCAAGCGACTTAAACCTAATTGTAAAGAATAAATATCTTTATCACCCTCTAATTCTGGCAACACTTTAACATAAACACTACCATTTTGCTGATATGAATCAGAAAGACTTGTTTCATCAGGATTCACAATTAAAGTCAAATATAGTTGAATTGGAGAATTTACGATATTTGCATATCTTTTCTCTTTCAATTCCTTTTCTATCTGTTCTTTAAAAATTTGTCCTTTGAGGGAAGTGTCTATAATGGAGCCACTTCCTTTGCAAACGAATTGTATGATTGGTTTCATTTATACATAAATTTTTTCACCA
>JAUNIZ010000005.1 GCA_030523165.1 Prevotellaceae bacterium | reverse complement strand
ATATACCTATTGAATTATACATTGGTCGAACATTGTCTATCGGATTACAAATCCTAATACTCATAGCATCGGGATTGCAAATCCCGATGAACATTAGCCCTGTTGATTCTTTACAAAAGATTAGCCTTGTGGATTCTTATCAAAACAAATCATTTACTCTTTAAAATCAAACTAAAATGAAACGAGAAACTTGGAAAACAATCTTGCAGGTGATTGTATCTGTACTTACCGCAATAGCAACTACATTGGGCGTTACATCATGCTTGTAGGCTACAATGCATAATATTCGCGAATGATGCAAAAGAAAATTGCCCTGGTTGAAACAAAATCGACCAGGGCATTATCGTAAAGACATAGATTACAAAAACAAGAACAAGACTGTTTATGCTGAACACTATTCAACAACAAATATTGGAAAAATGTAATTTTTAGCACTGAAACACCTTGGAAAAATGTAATTATCGGGTATTTTGCCCTTGTATTCCTGTCAATATAATAAGTTTTTATCTCATTTTTACAAGTTTGTTTCATGGCTGCAAACATAGTACAAAACGGAGAAATCATCGTCATTAATATATATGAATAAGTTTCGTTATTTTATCACGTTAATGATTATAGCCGCAGGAACGATAATTCCTGACGCTGTAATGGCGCAACCACGCTATCAGATTGGCGTGTGCGACTGGATGGTGCTGAAGCGCCAGAAGATTGGAGAGTTCAAGCTTGCAAAAGAACTGGGCTGCGACGGCATTGAAATGGACATGGGCGGTCTGGGCAAGCGCGAGATGTTCGACAACAAGATGCGCGACCCTAAGATGGTGGAGCTGTTCACACGCACTGCCGACAGCCTTGACATCAAGGTGGGTGCCGTTGCCATGTCGGGCTTCTACGGACAGAGTTTCGCAAAGAGAGACAACTACAAGGCCCTCGTGGAAGACTGCATCAACACTATGGAAGTGATGAACGCCAACGTGGCTTTCCTGCCATTGGGAGGATGCGGAAACAACTGGACCGACTCGCTGCCGCTTCGCAACGAGATAGTAAGACGTCTGCACGAAGTAGGCGAAATGGCAAAGGCACAGGGAAAGGTGATTGGCATAGACACTCCGCTCGACGCCAAAGGGAACATAAAGCTGCTGAAGGAAATCGACTCTGACGGCATTCGCATTTTCTACAAGTTCCAGACGGCTATCGAGAACAACAGGGACATCTGCAAGGAAATAAAGAAACTCGGCAAGAAACGCATCTGCGCCATTCATGCGAGCAACACCGACGGCGTGTGGATTCGCAACGACAAGGCCATCGACATGGTTGCCATAAAGAAGGCTTTGGACAAGATAGGATGGTCGGGCTGGCTGTTCGTAGAACGCAGCAGAGATGTCAACGATGTGAGGAATGTGAAAAAAAATTATGGAGAAAATGTTAAATACTTAAAAGAAATACTGCAATGAAAAAGATTTTAGCTATTTTTGTATCATTGTTAACAATGGGTGCCGTAAACGCCCAGACAGTAACGCTTGATTCTGTGGGTCGTAACGCCGATTATGTGAACAGCATTCTGGGCAGAGCAAAGAAGGTAACAGACGCTCTTAAGATTACAGACACAGACAAAGGCGAACAGGTGAAAAACATTGTCGCTAACCGCTATTTCAAGCTGAATGACATCTACGAGGAAAGAGACAGCCTGAAGAAGGCTGCTTCCGAACTGACTGGAGAACAGAAGAAACAGGCACAGGCTTTCGCAGAAAACCAGAAGGACATGAAGCTCTATCGCTCTCACTTCGCTTTCGACGCTGACCTGTCTATTTATCTGACAGCAGAACAGATTGAAACGGTTAAAGACGTGATGACCTACAACGTGGTAAAAGTAACCTACGAAGCACAATGCGACATGATTCCTACGCTTAAAGACGAGGAAAAGGCGCAGATACTGGCATGGCTGAAGGAAGCTCGCGAGTTTGCCGTAGACGCTGAAAGCTCAAGAAAAAAGCATGAGGCATTCGGCAAATACAAGGGAAGAATAAACAACTATCTCAGCAAGCGCGGCTATGACCTGCAGAAGGAACGCCAGGAATGGGAAAAGAGGGTCAAGGCCAGAGGAGGAACACTGTAAACCCGATTGACGAGTTGGCAAGTATGTAACGAGAAGATTGCTAAGTCAGCAAGCCTACGGGAACAGACAGACGTGTGTCCGATGTATGCCGAATGACTTTCATGACATTCTCTCCCACAGTTGCCAGCTCGTTGCCTTCGGCACGTGTAAGCTCTTCAAACCGTTAACTAATGAATTTAATATATATGAACCTATGAAGCAAAAAATAACATTGATGATGCTGTCTGCCGCTATGGCAGTGCCGGCACTGGCGCAACAGAACGGCATAACAGATACGAGAAACAGCAAATACGCTGTAGTGAACTCTACCCCAATTACCGCTGTAAAATGGACTGGCGGCTTTTGGGGTGAACGCTTTAATGTGTTTAGCGGCACTTCTGTGCAGAGCATGTGGGAATACTGGAAGTCAGACAAGGGCAAAAGCTTCAACAACTTCCTGATCGCAGCAGGCGAAAAGCAAGGCAAGCGCCACGGACCTCCGTTCCACGACGGCGACATGTACAAATGGCTTGAAGCTGTGGCTGCCGTTTATGCTGTGAACAAAGACCCTGAACTGGAAAAGATAATGGACCGCGTGATAGACCTTATCGCCAAGGCTCAGCGCCCTGACGGCTATCTACACACGCCTGTCATCATAGCCGAAATGAACAAGAAGGCTGTGCAAGACGAGGAAAAGGAGAACGCTACAATCGGAACAAAGGTAGGTTCGGGCAAAGACGGTGCTTTCGGAAACCGACTAAACTTCGAGACATACAACTTAGGACACCTCATCACAGCAGGTATCATACACAAGCGTGCCACAGGTAAGACAACGCTTTTCGACTGCGCTGTGAAGGCTGCCGACTTCCTCAACAACTTCTACATCAACTCGTCGGCTGAACTCGCACGCAACGCAATATGCCCTTCTCACTACATGGCTATATCTGAAATGTATCGTGAGACAGGCGACCCTAAATATCTTGAACTCTCAAAGCAGCTTATAAACATACGCGGCATGGTGGAAAACGGAACTGACGACAACCAGGACCGTGTGCCGTTCCGCGACCAGTATAACGCTATGGGTCATGCCGTTAGAGCAAACTATCTGTATGCTGGCGTGGCTGACCTCTTCCTTGAAGACGGCGAAGAGCAGCTGAAGAAGAATCTCGACTCTATTTGGAACGACATCGTTTACCGCAAGATGTATATCAACGGTGCCTGCGGTGCGCTCTATGACGGAACATCGCCTGACGGAACTGACTATACTCCGGACAACGTGCAGAAGGTTCACCAGAGCTACGGCAGACCTTACCAGCTGCCCCACTCTACCGCACACAACGAGACTTGCGCAAACATCGGCAACATGTTCTTCAACTGGAGAATGTTCGAGGCAACGGCAGACGCAAAATACACTGACCTCGTAGAAAACTGCCTCTACAACAGCATTCTATGCGGCATAAGCCTCGACGGAACAAAGTATTTCTATACCAACCCTCTGAGAATGTCTGACGAACTGCCTTACAAGCTTCGCTGGCCGAAAGAGAGAACAGAGCACATAAGCTGCTACTGCTGCCCTCCTAACACATTGCGCACACTCTGCGAGGCTCAGGACTATGCTTACAGCGTAGGCAAAGGCGAGATTTACGTGAATCTATATGGCGAGAACACTCTCACTACAGAAATAGAAGGCATCGGCGAAATCACTCTTGAGCAGAAGAGCGACTACCCGTGGAACGGTGACATTGCCTTTACAGTAGCCAAGCTGAAGGGAAAGAAGAACTTTACACTGAAACTCAGAATACCGGCATGGTGCAACGGAGCGAAGATTACCGTAAACGGTGAAGCCGTAAACGCAGAAACAAAGGCTGAAAGCTATGCTGCAGTGACACGTCAGTGGAAGAAAGGCGACGTGGTAAGACTAGAGTTGCCTATGGAAGCGAAAATCATTGAGGCTAACCCGCTTGTAGAAGAATGTCGCGGACAGATAGCCGTTCAGCGTGGACCTATTATATATTGTATAGAGAGCAACGACCTCAACGGTGTTGACATAGACAACATAACCATTCCAGTTGACGCCAAGTTTACCCCGACAGAGGTAAGCATTGAAGGCAGCCGTATAATGGCACTCGACACCGAAGCCGTTAACCGCAGCGAGGAATCATGGAAGAACGTGCTCTACAGAGAAGTAGGAACTAACAAGAACAAAGTTAAAATACGCCTTATTCCTTATTACGCATGGGGAAACAGAGGCAAAAGCGAAATGACCGTATGGATGCCGGCAGAATATTAACAACAGCTATAACGGCTGCTTTTGTCAGCCTCAACATGTATGCGACCGACTTGATTGTCAAGCCGGGCGCATACGCAATAGAGAAAGCCTTGCAGCAGGCGCGTGAAGAGCGTCGTCTGAACAACGCTGAAAACGTGTGCATTCGCCTTACGGAAGGCACTTACAGGCTTAACCAGCCTATCATTGTGCGCCCTGAAGACAACGGCATTCGCATCGTCGGCGAAGGCAAGGCAGTGATAAGCGGTGGCGTGAAGATAAGCAACTGGAAGAAGGAAGGCAAGTATTATGTTGCCGACGTTCCCGACTTCAACGGTCGACCGCTTGAATTCAGACAGCTTTGGGTAAACGGGAGGAAAGCTGTAAGGGCAAGAGACGTTGACGACTTCGAGAAGATGTTCCGCATAATTAGCCTCGACAAGAGCAAGGAGACAATCTATGTTCCCTCTGAAGCTGTCAAGAAGATTGCCAAGGCACGCTATGCCGAAATGGTAATACACGAGATGTGGTGTGTGGCAAACCTCAGAATAAAGGGCGTGGAAATGATGGGCGACAGCGCTGCTGTAACATTCCAGCAGCCAGAAAGCCACATTCACTTCATGCATCCGTGGCCATCGCCAATGGTGACTACCGACGGTCATAACTCGGCTTTCTATCTCACAAACGCAAAGGAACTGCTCGACACTCCTGGCGAATGGTATCTTGACGCACGCGCTTCAAAGGTTTACTATATTCCTCTGAAAGGCGAGAACATGCAGACAGCCGACGTTGAAGTGCCAGCTGTAGAGACATTGCTGAAAGTGGAAGGCACTCCCGATAACCCTGTAAAAGACATCACTTTTGAAGGAATAACCTTCAGTCATGCCACATGGCTGCGCCCTTCTTTAAGCGGTCATGCACCTCTACAGGCAGGCATGTATATGATTGAAGCCTACAAGCTGCGCCCTAAGATGATTAGACCTAACGGCGACCACAAGCTCGACAATCAGGGCTGGGTAGGCAGGCCGTCTGCTGCAGTAAGCCTTGACTGCGCGGAGAACGTTTCGTTCAGCGACTGCACGTTTGAGCATAACGCGTCTACAGGTCTTGACTATCACACATATATAAAAGGTGGAACCGTTGACCGCTGCAAGTTCAGCGACATAGGAGGCAACGGCATTCTTGCAGGAAGCTTCGGGTCTGAGGCTCATGAAGCGCATCTTCCATACGACCCTTCTGACGGAAGAATTATCTGCACAGGGCTTAGCATAACGAACAACCTTATTACTGACGTCACAAACGAAGACTGGGGATGCGTTGGCATAGGAGCAGGATTCGTGAAAGACATCAAGATATGCAACAACGAGATAAGCGAAGTGTCATATACAGGCATCAGCATGGGATGGGGCTGGAACCAGCAGGTATGTTCTATGTCGAACAACCTAGTAAAGGGCAATCTCATTCACCATTACGCAAAGCACATGTATGACACGGCAGGCATCTATACTCTTGGCTCTCAGCCACATTCGTTCATCGAAGGCAATGTGGTAAGAGACATCTATTGCCCTGGCTATGCCCATGATCCTAACCACTGGTTCTATCTCTATACCGACGAAGGTTCTTCTTACATAACGGTAAGAAACAACTGGACACCAGCGGAGAAATTCCTTAAGAATGCCAACGGACCAGGCAACACATGGGAAAACAACGGACCGGAAGTAGCCGACAGCATAAAGGCTAAAGCCGGAATAACACCTATAGCAAAATAAAATCAAATATAGAAAGTCTAATAATATGGAAAAGAAAAAAGGAAGCCTTAAAAGCACCATAGCAGTATCACTAACAAACTATCTTGATGCAGGTGCGATTGTAGCAGGAGCCAGTGGACTGACTCTTTGGAAAGATTATCTCGGACTGACAGAGGGTCATCTTGGTTGGCTTAACGCTATTAGCGCAAACTGTCTGGGTGCTGCTATCGGAGCCATTATAGGAGGCTTCTTGGCTGACAAATACGGAAGAAAGGCTATCTACACCTACAACATGCTTATATATATGTTAGGTGTAGCCATCATCGTTATATCAACAAACTTCCCTATGCTTCTCACAGGTTTCCTCATAACTGGAATATCTGTAGGCGTTGGAGTGCCTGCCTCTTGGACTTACATATCTGAAAGTTCAGAAACAAACAACAGAGGAAGAAACATAGGCATATCGCAAATGGCATGGGGCATAGGACCGCTTATCATTCTGATTCTCGGTTTCCTTCTTGCTCCTCCTACTGGAAGCGAAGGCACTGGCGGCTATCTCTTTGTCATAGTAGAGAAATTCGTAGAGACGTTTGTAGGCGACTCTGTTAGCGGAGCTGAACTCAATGTGTTCAGCAGCCGTATCGTGTTCGGCTCTCTGTTCGTTGTAGCCTTCATAGCATGGCTGCTTCAGCGCCAGCTTGAAGAGTCAAAGGAATGGAAAGCAGCCAAGGCAGAAGAAAGCAAACACGAGAAATCGGGAACTTTCGCTTCGTTCGGCAAACTGTTTACAAACAGAATAAATGTCCGCACGATGATATTCCTTGCTGGAATGTATCTTACATGGAATCTTGTAAGCTCTGTAATGGGCTTCTTCCAGCCACATATCTACGAAACGGCAGGAGGCTTGACAAACGAACATGCAAACATGCTTGCAGCTGCACAGTGGGTAATAATCATTCTGATGACATTTGTCTTTGCCATGCTTGTTGACAAGGTTAACCAAAGAATACTCTATTTCTACGGTGTCGGCGCTGCTGTATTGGCATGGCTCATTATTATAACAATAGGAATAAACAGCATGTCTGGCCTCTTGTTCTTCACGCTTCTGTGGGGAATACAAGGCGGTATCTCTGTTCAAGGCTTCTATGCTCTATGGGCATCAGAACTCTTCCCTGCAAAATACAGGGCAGCGGCTCAGGGAATCATGTTCTTCATGGTTCGTGGACTCTCTGCAATATGGGGTATCGTATTCGTTTACATCTACGGTGAAGGAGGCGAAGGATTCACGCTTGCGGCATATCTCATGGCAGCATTGCTTCTCGTTTCTCTCGTTATCGGAACCGTATGGACACCGAAGACAAGAGGCAAGACTCTGGAACAAATAACAAAAGAAAGATATGGAGATGAAATCTAAAGCAACATGGATATGGTATCCAGGTGATTACGAAATATGGCTTGGTAATATAATGAACAATCGCCGCACCGACCGTGGCGCATACTTTCCGCCTTTCTGGAAACAGGACAGCCATTATGTAACTGTTGAGTTCAGCACTGTGGTTGAACTGTCTAAAGAAGAAAAAGTGTTAGTTTATGTTGAAGGAAACTACAACATAAAGATAAACGGAAAGATGTTGTTCGGCATGCCAAAGGAAATAACGATTCCTGCTGGCAAACACAACATCAACATAAAGGTTCATAACCAGGCAACACCGCCTACATTATATATTTGTGGCGAAACAATAAAGACAGACAAGACATGGAAGGTTACGTTTGAAGACAAGGAGTGGATTGACGAAAGTGGAAAAGCCAGCGACACGTCTTCAACCGTCTACATGCCAGTAGGTTTCGGCAATTTTAATGACTCTGAATTGCCACCGTCTATGTTCAGGCTTGAACGCATGCACATTGATGCAGTAGCCAAGCCGGAAACAGGGCTTTATGATTTCGGAAAAGAAACATTCGGCTATGCCATTCTTCATGGCATTAAAGGCAACGGCACGATAAATGTCTTTTACGGCGAAAGCGCAGAAGAAGCAAAAGACAAGGATTTCTGCGAGACATTGGACAAGCTGACCGTAGCAGACGGATATATTACAGACCTCGCCACGTCAAAAAGCACAAAGCTGACCGATAAATATACATTCGGCAACAGCAAGGCTTTCAGATATATATACATTGAAACTGAAGGTTGTTCCGTCAATAACGTAAGCATGGATTATGAATACATGCCTGAAGAGGAAAAGGGAACGTTCAGATGCAATGACGAGGAACTCAACAGAATATGGGACATTGGTGCATATACTATGCAGCTGACTACACGCGAGTTCTTCATCGACGGCATAAAGAGAGACCGTTGGGTATGGAGCGGAGACGCTGCACAGAGCTATCTGATGAACTATTATCTGTTCAATGACAATGACATGGTGAAGCGCACTATATGGCTTCTTGGAGGAAAAGCGCCTGTTACAAGCCATATAAACACAATCATGGACTATACCTTCTATTGGTTCAACTCTATCTTTGACTACTATCTCTATAGCGGTGACAGACATTTCCTGACACAGATATACCCTGCCATGCAGACATATATGTCGTATGTCTTGGAAAGAACAGATGAAGAGGGCATGGTTCAGGGATTGACAGGCGACTGGGTATTTGTTGACTGGGCAGACAAGCCAATGGACAAGCATGGACAGCTATCGTTCGAACAGATTCTTTTCCGCAAGTCACTTGAATCTATTGCAGAAGTGGCAAAGCTTGTCGGAGATGATGACAACGCGTCTGAATATCAGAAACTTGCCGATGCATTAGGCGAAAAGCTGTTGCCTTACTTCTGGGATGAAAGCAAGCAGGCATTGGTTCATAATCGCGTCAACGGCAAAAAGAGCGAAGACATTTTCCGCTATCCGAATATGTTCGCTATAATGTATGGCTATCTTGACGAAGCAAAGCAGAATGCAGTAAAGAATTCTGTTATTCTAAATGATGACATTCTCAAGATTACAACCCCATATATGAGATTCTACGAACTAGAGGCACTTTGCGCTTTAGGCGAACAGAATCAGGTAATGAAAGAAATGAAAGACTACTGGGGTGGTATGCTTCGCGAAGGCGCAACATCGTTCTGGGAGAAATATAACCCTGACGAACATGGAACGGAAAAACTTGCCATGTATGGCAGACCTTATGGAAAGAGCCTTTGCCACGCATGGGGAGCAAGCCCGATATATCTGCTCGGCAGATATTATCTCGGAGTGCAGCCAACAAAGCCAGGATATGAAGAATATACAATAAAGCCAGCTCTTGGCGGCCTTGAATGGATGGAAGGAAATGTACCTACCCCATTCGGCAAGATATATGTAAAGATGGACAAGACTTCTGTCACCGTGAAGAGCGATGGCGGAAACGGAACTCTCATTCTCGACAACGGCAATAAGAAAGTATCTATACCGGCAGGAAAAGAAGTAAAAATAGAATTATGAAGATATTAAGAAACGCTCTTTTGGCAGGCTTGACGATAGTGCTGTCAGGCTGCGCTAGCACTACAACGAAAGTAACAGACAAATCAGAGGTGCCGCAAACCGGATATGCGGCATCCCTGATTAACAGTTATATACCCTCAATGCCTAAAGGGTATAAGATTAATATAGACATAGCCGAGCCTTCTGCTAACCTTCCGCAAGAGGGTTTCACGATAAAGAGGAACGGCAAGAAAATCAGCATCACAGGCAACGATGCTTCTGGTTCTATCTATGGAACAAACCGTCTGCTTGAATATTTCAATCAGAACGGTTCCTTGGATATTCCTTCCATCATTGTAGACGAGCCTGAGATGAAGATAAGAGGTGCCTGTGTAGGTCTACAGAAAACTGTTTATCTGCCTGGCCACAAAGTATATGAATACCCATATACGCCAGAGAACTTCCCTTGGTTCTACGACAAGGAACTATGGATAAAGTATCTCGACATGCTTGCTGCAGACAATATGAATGCCGTTTTCCTCTGGAACGGTCACCCGTTTGCATCGTTGGTAAAACTTGACGATTACCCGTTTGCAGTAGAAGTTGACGACGCTACAATGCAAAAGAATCAGGAAATGTTCTCATTCCTTACGGAAGAGGCAGCTAAGCGCGGCATCAGAGTTATACAGATGTTCTATAACATCATTGTATCTAAGCCTTTCGCTGACCACTACGGAATAAAGACACAAGACCGAAACAGGCCTATCACTCCGCTTATCAGCGACTATACACGAAAGAGCATTGCCGCTTTCATTCAGAAATACCCTAACGTAGGTTTCCTTGTTTGTCTCGGCGAGGCAATGGCAACTATTGACGATGACGTTGAATGGATGAACAAAACTATCATTCCGGGCATTAAAGACGGATTGAAAGCATCTGGAAGAACAGACGAACCGCCTATTATTCTACGCTCACATGACACAGACGGACCACGTGTGCTTCACGAAGCATTGCCGTTGTATAAGAATATATATACAATGACAAAGTATACAGGCGAGTCATTGACGACTTATGAACCAGGTGGACCTTGGGCAGAGACGCAACAGCAGCTAAGCAGCGTGGCACCTATACATATCAGCAACGTTCATATTCTTGCTAATCTTGAACCTTGGCGTTGGAGTTCACCTGCTTTCGTGGAGAAAACCGTAAAGGCTATGCACAAGGTTCACGGAGCCAACGGCTTGCATCTGTATCCACAGGCAAGTTACTGGGATTGGCCTTACACTGCAGATAAACTTGCAAACGGGGAACGCCAGCTGCAGATTGACCGCGACTGGATGTGGTATTCTGCTTGGGGTCGTTATGCATGGAAGAGCAATAGAGACAACGAAGACGCTTATTGGGAAAAGGTAATAGCAGATTATTACGGAACTGACAAGCAGACTGCACAGCTGATTCTTGACGCTTACAACGAAAGCGGAGAAATAGCTCCTAAGCTTATTCGCCGCTTTGGTATTACGGAAGGCAACCGTCAATGTCTGTTGTTAGGTATGAAGATAAGCCAGCTCGTTAACCCGTATAAATACACTATTTACCCTGGCTTCTATGAAAGCTGCGGCCCTGCTGGAGAGAAACTTATCGAATATGTAGAGAAAGAATGGAAGAAAGAAAAGCATATCGGTGAACTTCCTCTCGACATAGTTGACCAATGTACTGCACACGGTGACAAGGCAGTAAAAGCAATAAACGGTTTGGAAAGCAAGATAACAAAGAACAAAGACGAGTTCATGCGTCTTCAGAACGACATGCACTGTTATCGTGATTTTGCTTACTCTTTCAAATACAAGGTTCTTGCTGCACAACAGGTATTGAACTACAAATGGAGCAAAGACATTAACTATCTTAACAAGGCTGTTCCTCTGCTCGAAAAGAGCAACGAATACTATAAGGCACTTGTTGACGAGACAAAAGACACTTACTATTATGCCAACAGTATGCAGACGTCTCAGCGCAGAATTCCTGTAGGTGGCGATAACGGCAAATACAAGACATGGGAAGAAATGATGCCTGTATATCAAGAGGAACTCGATGCGCTTAAGGCGAATATAAAGAGTCTTTCATCAACAGACGAAGGTCAGGAGGTAAAGACTATCAACACTAAAGCCGTAGATGCAGATGTCAAGCTTATCAGCGGCTACAAGACTATCAAGCTCGTAAAAGGCTCAAAACTATTTGAAGCGCGTGATGAAGCTATTGATTCTGTTGCACCAGAACTGGAAGGTTTAACAGCATTGATTCTCAATCGTGACACTACACGCATAAATGGCGGCACGGTAGAGTTTGAAACATCAAAGCCAGTAAAGATGCTTGTAGGCTTCTTCATCGATGACCAGACAAAGTTCGCAAGCCCTCCGAAACTTGAGATTGACGCTACTGGCAATGAATACGGACAGGCAGAAGCATTGATAAGCAATGCTATAAGCATGACAAATATGCCTATTGTAAATATCCACGCTTACCACTTCAAGCCGGGTAAGCACACTATCAATCTGCCTAAGGGCATTATTATGGTTGCCGGTTTCACTGATTCGGAACTGAAGGCAAGAGATGCCAAGCTCAACGGCAGCAGCAATGAGGTTGACTGGCTGTTCATGAAATAACACTATATCAAAATGACAAGAAGGATATTAATCATATTGTTCCTTATTGCAGGCATAACTCTGCAAGGCGAAGCGAAGTCAAAGAAAAAGAAAACACGTTCACGTGCAAAGGTTCAGACTGTAGTAAGCCAAAAGGAAATGCAGAAGGTCTATGAAGCGGCAAGAACACCGTATAAGTTCGGTATGGTTGTCGCTCCACAAGACAATGACCATAAGTTTGACTGCCCTACTGTATTCAGAGAAGGCGATTCATGGTATATGACATACGTCTGCTATAACGGTTCAAACGGAACAAATGGACGTGGATATGAAACATGGATAGCCAAGAGCGACGATCTTCTGCATTGGCAGACACTTGGACGTATTCTTGCTTTCGGCAAAGAAGGCTGGGACATGAATCAACGTGGAGGTTTCCCTGCGCTTATCGATTACGACTGGGGCGGAAACTACAACATACAGAAGTATGACGGCAAGTATTGGATGACATATATCGGTGGTGAAGGCACTGGTTATGAAGCAGTTAACGCACCGCTGAGCATTGGTCTTGCTTCTACCGAAGGTGATGTTACTACTGCCCATCAGTGGGAAACATACAACAAGCCGATATTGACTTACAATGAAAAAGCCGCGCAATGGTGGGAACAGATGACCCAGTACAAGAGTACCGTCTATAAGGTAGACAAGAAAAAATTCGGCTATCAGTTCATGATGTATTACAACGCTGGCGGAAAGGATGCCACACACCCGAAAGGCGAACGAATAGGTGTAGCATTCTCTAACGACATGAAAAAATGGAAACGTTACAATGGCAACCCTATCTTTGCACATGACAGTGACGGCACGATTACCGGCGACGCGCAGATAGTAAAGATGGGCAATCTTTACGTGATGTTCTATTTCTCTGCGTTTAACCCTACACGCGAATATAACGCTTTCAATACCTTTGCTGCAAGCTATGACATGATACACTGGACAGACTGGGCTGGTGAAGATCTCATCATTCCGTCAAAGCCGTATGATGAAATGTTTGCTCATAAGAGTTATGTCGTAAAGCACGACGGCATTGTATATCATTTCTATTGTGCAGTAAACAATTCAGGTCAAAGAGGAATCGCACTTGCTACAAGCAAGCCTATGGGCAAAAGTGAAGTAAATTTCCCTCAACCTAATGCGACAGGCAAACGCTTTACTGCATCTCTCAACGACGGTTGGCAGATAACGTATGACAAGAAAACATTTACTAAAGACATACCTTTCAATCTTGATGACTATTACGGAGCATTGCAGAAAGAGCACGGAAATCTGCACGGAAATGCAGTTTTCAAGAAGACATTCCTTGCTCCTGCAATGGAAAACAAAGAGTATTTCCTTAGATTCGAAGGTGTCGGCACTTATGCAGAAATAACTCTTAACGGAAAGAAACTTGGGAAATATGATATAGGCCGCACTACAGAAACAATAGATATATCAAAGTTTGTTCGCAAAGGTGCAGAGAATGACCTTGTTGTTCGTGTATCTCACCCGAAGGGAATAACAGATATGCCTTGGGTATGTGGTGGTTGTAGCTCTGAATGGGGATTCAGCGAAGGAAGCCAGCCGTTCGGAATCTTCCGCCCTGTAGTGCTTGAAGTTACAGACAAAGTGCGTGTTGAACCCTTTGGCGTGCATATCTGGAACAATGAAAATGCAGACAGCGTATTCATTAATACAGAGGTAAAGAACTATGGAGATACTCCTGCCGATGTAAGCGTGATAAGCAAACTATGTGATGCAAGCGGCAAACAGGTTCTTCGAATGACTGACAATATAACATTAGCTCCTGGTGAAACAAGGATAATACACCACAAGTCAGCTATCTCCAACCCTACCCTATGGAGCACGGAGAAGCCTTATCTCTACAATCTTAACACCATTTTGAAACGTGAAAACAAGGCAACTGATGACCTTGTAACGCCATTTGGTATAAGAACAATACGCTGGAGCCACACCCTGAACAATGGTGATAACCGTTTCTATCTCAACGGCAAGCCTGTATATATAAATGGTGTATGTGAATATGAGCACATGTTCGGACAAAGCCATGCGTTTACAAATGCACAGATTGATGCAAGAATAAAGGAAATCAGAAATGCTGGTTTCAACGCTTTCAGAGATGCTCACCAGCCACATAACCTGTATTACAAGGAACTTATTGACAAGGAAGGATTGCTTTGGTGGACACAATTCTCTGCACATATATGGTTTGACACTCCACAGTTCAAGGAGAGTTTCAAACGTCACCTCATAAAATGGGTTAAAGAACGTCGTAATTCCCCTTCAATAATATTATGGGGTCTCCAGAACGAAAGCACGCTTCCTGTAGAGTTTGCGAAAGAATGTGCAGACTTAATCCGCGAACTTGACCCTACTTGCGGAACTATGCGCCTCGTTACAACATGCAACGGAGGCGACGGAACCGACTGGAATGTTGTGCAGAACTGGAGTGGAACATACGGCGGAAAGCTGGAAGAATATGCCAATGAACTTAAACGCCCAGACCAGCTGCTCAACGGTGAGTACGGTGCTTGGCGCACTTTAGGCAACCATACAGGCGAGAGATATACAGAAGAAAAGCAGTGCGATATTCTTGAACGCAAGATTCAACTTGCTGAAAGCGTGAAAGATAGCGTATGCGGACAGTTCCTTTGGATTCTTCAAAGCCATGACAACCCTGGAAGACGCCAGCCAGAAGAAGGTCTCAGAAAGGTAGACAAAGTAGGACCATTCAATCACAAAGGCTTGCTTTCTACATGGGAACAGCCTGGTGACGCTTTCTATATGTACAAGACGCATTACACTGACCCTGCAAAGGAACAGACTGTTTACATTGTGCCAAACATAACCACAGACAGCATTCGTGTTTATTCTAATTGCGATTCTGTCAGATTAACTTGCGGCAAATGGCACAAGACAGTTGCAAAGAAAGAGAACACCTCTCTCTTCAAGTGGTATGGTGTGAAGCTGGAAGGCGATATTATCAAGGCTACAGCGTTCTATAAAGGCAAGGCTGTAACGGCAGATTCTCTTGCGCTTCCTTCTTTCAAGAGCAATGACGAGGCTATATTGAAACCAGCTGAAGGCTATAACTACATCTATAACCTCAACTGTGGCGGTGACGAATACACTGACATGTTTGGAACAAAGTGGATTCAGGACAATAGAAACAGGTCTAAATCTTGGGGCGAAAAATTCAGCAAAGAGACAAGCCCTTATCAGGCAAGCCAGACTTCCAATAGGCTTCTGCCTGTTTCTGAGCTGTTCCGCACATCACGTTTCGGCAGACATGAACTGTCTTACAAGTTCCCTGCAAAGCCTGGTGACTATCGTGTAGAGCTTTATTTCATAGAGCCGTGGTATGGTGTAGGCGAGAGTGAAACTACCGACTATGAAGGTGTTCGTCTTTTCGACGTAGCTATCAACGACAGCGTATATCTGAAAGACCTTGACATCTGGGCGCAGGCAAGATATGCTAAACCTTACAAGCGTGTTCTTAATGTTCACAACACGGGTAATGAAATAAAGATTGACTTCCCGAAAATCAATGCCGGGCAGGCTATAATATCTGCCATTGCCATTGCTTCTAAGGAAACTCAGAATGTCAATATACCTGAGCCAGAGGACAAGGACATGTGGAAGAACTTCGACAAGGATATTCTTGTCAATACTCCAGACAGCCTTTTGCCTCCTCGCAGCAATAGCTCTATCACAGCTGAAGGAACCCTTAACAACGGTGTAATGACATGGAACTATAACGTAGGCGTTGCAAAAGTCTACGCTCTACGCTTCCGTTATTATAACCCACAATCTGAAAAGACATTGCATGTCAAGATAACCGACCTTAACGGTGTTGTATATAAAGAAGACGACATCACGTTTGTCAAGACTCCAGAGAAAAAGACAAAACGTCGAAACACAAGTATCACAACTGGTTCGCAGACCAATGCCGGCAGCTATGTGGTGACTTTGACGGGTGAGGGAATTGACGAAATGCTCTTTGAAAAACTGACTATAGAATGACAAGACAAAAGAAGGCAAACATATAAGGCATGAATCTTGGCTCACAGACAGCAGTTCTGTGGGTCAAGATTTAAGGCTTTATAATATCCTCACGTAACATTCTATAAGACAATACGTTAAAGAACGTGCATGAAAACCTACGAGTTAGTGGATAGAAAACATAGTTTTAGGCATCGTAAACCATAGCTTTCGTATCAGTAAACCATAGGTTTATTACATGAAAACCCTACTGGTTATCATGCTGAACAAAAGAAATAACAAATATAGAAGTTGAGGTATCAACTGAAAACATATACATATATAATCCGAAAAACTGAATACAAGATGAGAAACTTTTTGCTGACAACGGCACTTGCTTTATGTTCTTCAGCCATGCTTGCTCAAGGCAATGACTGGGAGAACCAGTATGTTTTGTCTATAAACCGTGAGCCGGCAAGGGCTTCGTTCACTCCATATCTGAACAATCCAGGCGATATGTCCATGACACTCGATGGACTATGGAAATTCAACTGGACAACTACACCCGACAAACAGCCTGACAATTTCTACAAGAAAGATTTCAACGATGCTGCTTGGAAAACGTTCCCCGTACCAGGCGACTGGGAAATGAACGGTTACGGAACACCTATTTACAGCAGTTCAGGCTATACGTTCAAGATAGATCCTCCATACGTAATGAAGGAGCCGAAAAAGACATACACTGCATATATAGAGCGTAACCCTACAGGATGCTATCGCCGCACGTTCACCATACCTTCCGATTGGAATGGCAAAGAGGTTTATATACATTTCGGTTCTGTTTCTAGCGCATTCTACGTCTACATCAACGGCAAGCAGGTAGGATATTCTCAAGGCAGCATGGAACCGGCAGAGTTCCGCATAACGCAATATCTGCAGAGTGGCGAGAATCTTATTGCATTGAAAGTTTTCAAATACTCTGACGGAAGCTATCTTGAAGATCAGGATATGTGGCGCATAGCAGGTATTCACAGAAGCGTTAACCTTTATGCTACACCAAAGATAAGGATTCAGGATTTCGGTGTACGCACCGAACTTGACAATGAATACAAAGACGCTACTCTAATAATAGACCCTAAACTGTCTGTCGTTGACGGTCAGCGTGGCGAAGGCTTCCATATCGAGGCACAACTGTATGACGCTAATGGCAACGCTGTTCTTGATAGCGTGCTCAAACAAGACGCTGTTCCTGTATTAAACCTTGACCATAAGGCAAAGATAATGAATGCCCGCACCCCTCAGCGTGGTTATGCTGCCTATGGCTGGATGCAGGCAAAGATAACAAACCCTGCAAAATGGACTGCCGAAACTCCTAATCTATATACGCTTAAATTATCGTTGATTGATTCTACAGGCAACGTTATTGAATGCGTAGACACAAAAGTCGGTTTCCGCAAAGTTGAAATAAAAGACGGCATGTTCCTCGTTAATGGCAAACAAGTGCGTTTCCGTGGTGTAAACCGTCATGAAATGGACCCTATAACAGGCCATGTTATGACAGACGAACGCATGCTGCAAGACATAAAACTGCTAAAGCAAGGAAACATAAATGCCGTGCGCACTTGCCATTATCCTAATGACCCGCGCTGGTATGAACTATGCGACAAATACGGTATCTACGTTATGGATGAAGCAGATATTGAGGAACACGGATTGCGTGGCACCCTTGCCAGTGAGCCTACATGGGCAGCAGCCTTTATGGATCGTACTCAACGCCTTGTTATTCGTGACAGAAACTACCCTTGTGTTGTTTTCTGGTCATTAGGAAACGAATCTGGCTTCGGGCCAAACTTTGCCGCTACAAGTGCATGGATTCATGAGTACGACCCTACACGCCCTGTCCACTATGAAGGAGCGCAAGGGCCTGACAACAAAGACCCTATGTCTGTTGATGTCATAAGTCGTTTCTATCCTCGCGTTCAGGAAGAATATCTTAACCCTGGCGTAAAGGACAACAACATGGAACGCCCTGAGAACGCACGTTGGGAACGACTATTGAGCATTGCACAAAAGACCAACGACAACCGCCCTGTTCTTACCAGCGAGTATGCTCACGCTATGGGTAATGCGTTAGGAAACTTCAAGGAATATTGGGATGAAATATACAGCAACAAGCGAATGCTTGGCGGTTTTATATGGGAATGGGCAGACGAAGGCATCTTCAAGAAACGTGACGACGGCAAGACAATGGTGGCTTACGGCGGCGATTTCGGCGATGTGCCTAATCTGAAAGCATTCTGCGTAAAGGGTATAGTATCGTCTGATCGCCAGACTACTCCTAAATATTATGAGGTAAAGAAAGTATATGCTCCGTTGAAACTCACTCTTGACGGCAATAAGATAGGCATAATCAAACGTGATGAACATATTTCATTGGACGATTACAGATTCATATATACCTTGACGGTAAACGGAAAACAGACAAAGACAGGCGAGTTGAAAGACCTTACCCTGCCGTCATTCAAGTATGACGATGATGCTGACGTGCGTCTTAATGTCAGTGTAAGACTCAATAAAGCCAAGCTATGGGCTGACGAAGGCTACGAAATCACAAGCGAGAAGTTTGCCATTAATGACAGGCTTACATCTGCATTCAAGGCAAAAGACCTTAAGACAGGCAAGCAGGCTGACGTTAAAGCAGCAGAAGAATGGTTCAGTATGGTTACTCCTCATTTCTTCCGTGCGCCTACAGACAATGACAAAGGCTTTGGCAACTGGATTGCAAAAGACTGGAAAAACAACGGTTTCGACACTCCAACTGTTTCTGTCACAAAACCTTTGACATCGAAGAAGAACAACGACGGAACTGTAACGGTCAACGTTTCTACAGAATCAAAATATCTTAACGGCAAGATACGCGCTGACTATGAATATACTATGGATGCTGACGGCAACGTTGATTTCCATGCTGTATACACCCCAGAAGGCACATTGCCTCCGCTTCCTTGTCTTGGCAACACATTTACGTTGTCTAAGGCAATGACTTCGTTAAGCTGGTATGGCATGGGACCGTCTGATACTTATCCTGACCGTATGGAGGCTGCATCTATAGGACGTTGGAACAGTACCATAGACGAACAGTATTTCCATTATCCTCGCCCACAGGACAACGGCAATCATGAACAGGTGGCAGAAGTAACTGTAAAGGACAGCAAAGGCAATGGCTGGAGAATAACATCTGAGGACAACACACTCTTCTCGTTCTCTCTCCTGCCTTATTCTATAAAGCAGCTCAGCACAGTAGCCCATGATTGCGACCTAAACAAAGAAGACAATGTTTATATGAACATAGACACTGCAGTAATGGGGCTCGGCAACAGCAGTTGCGGACCTGGTGTTCTGACAAAATACACAATACCTCAAAAGGAACACAAACTGCATGTAAGATTCACTAAAATCAGCAAGTAGGAATAATAAATGAAAAATAAATATATGAAAAAGACTATTGTTTCAGCATTACTTATGCTTTCTGCGCTGACCGGCGCAAATGCTCAAAGCAGTGTTTACACACAACGTCAGTACCTTAGCGGTACGGGAAGCGATGACATGGTGCAATGGGATTTCTATTGCACTGGTGGCAACAATTCCGGCAAATGGACTAAAATCGGCGTTCCTTCATGCTGGGAACTTCAGGGATTCGGTACGTATCAGTACGGTATGAAGTTTTACGGCAAAGCTTTTCCTGATGGCATAGCCGACGAAAAGGGTATGTATAAATATGAGTTCACCCTTCCTAAGGAATGGGAAAACCATCATATAGAACTCATTTTCGAGGCTTCAATGACCGATACTGAAGTCATGATAAACAAGCGAAAGGCTGGTTCAAAACATCATGGCGCATTCTATCGCATCACATACAATGTTACTGACCGTGTGTTCTTCGGCGACAAGAAGAATCTTCTGGAAGTAACGGTAAGCAAGGAAAGCGAGAATGCAGGCGTCAATCTTTCAGAACGTCGTGCCGACTATTGGAACTTCGGTGGTATATTCCGCCCAGTATTCATTGTCTGCAAACCGGCAATAAACATTGAACGCACAGCAATAGACGCAAAGGCAGACGGTTCTTTCAATGCGTATGTGCTTCTAAACAACACACTGAATGGAGCTAAGGTACGTACTACTATCAGCGACATGAACGGCAAGAAGGTTGCAGAGAACACAACAGAAGTTAGGGATGGCAGTGACCACGCTGACGTAACGTTCAAGGTAAACAATCCGAAACTATGGACTGCAGAAACTCCTAACCGTTACAAGGTTGACTTCGCCTTGATTGACAACAGCGGAAAGACGCTTCACATAGAACAGGACAAGTTCGGCTTCCGCACTATCGAGACACGTGAAGGCGACGGACTGTATATCAACGGCAAAAAGGTAAACGTGCGTGGAGCTAACCGCCACAGTTTCTGGCCAGAAACAGGACGTACCCTTACTAAGCAGCGTAACATTGACGATGTGCTGTTGATGAAATCAATGAATATGAATGCTGTACGTCTGTCACACTACCCTGCTGACCCTGAATTCTATGACGCTTGCGACAGTCTCGGACTTTACGTAATGGATGAACTGAGCGGTTGGCACGGACACCATGAGACTATCAACGGTCAGAAACTGATTAAAGAGATGATCACTCGCGATGTAAATCATCCTTCTATTATATGGTGGAGCAACGGAAACGAAAAGGGTTGGAACACGGAACTTGACTGTGAGTTCCACAAATGGGACATACAGAAACGTCCAGTTCTTCACCCGCAAGGCAACTTCAGCGGATATGAGACAATGCACTATCGTTCTTACGGAGAAAGCGAAGAATATATGCGCAAGCCGGAGATATTCATGCCTACAGAATTTCTGCACGCCCTTTATGACGGAGGTGCCGGTGCTGGACTATACGACTACTGGGAACTTATGCGTTCTTGGCCACGTTGCGCAGGCGGATTTATCTGGGCATTGGTTGATGAAGGTGTTGTCCGCACTGACATGAACGGAATGATTGACAACGTTGGAAACTACGGAGCAGACGGCATCGTTGGCCCGCATCGTGAGAAAGAAGGCAGCTATTATACCGTAAAGATGATATGGAGCCCTGTTCAAGTATTCATGCCTGAGAATTTCAACGGCACACTGAATGTCGAGAACCGCTATAACTTCCTGTCTTTGAATGGTTGCAAGTTCGACTACAGCTATGTGAAATACGACGGTACAAATACCAAGACTATAAAGAAAGGTACTGTAAACGGCGCCGATATCGCTCCTGACAGCAAAGGAACAATAAGTGTTCCTCAGGCTCCGTCTGATGCTGATGCGCTAAGCATAAAGGCTACCGACCAGTACGGACAGGAACTTTACACATGGGTATTCAAGCTGAAGAATTCTGATAACATCTACAAAGGTCAGGCTAACGGCAGTCGCCCTACAATGAACGGCAATATCGTCAAGGCAGGCAACGTTACATATACATTCTCTGAAAAGGATGGAACACTAAACAATGTTACCACAAGCAAGGGCGATTTCAATTTCAACGGTGGTCCTAAGTTCTTTGCATATCGTCGTTCTGACCGTTCTTTCGACCAGTTCTATAACCACGATGACCCACAGGCAGAGAAGAAAAAGACTACATACACCGAGTATGAGGAGCAAGGACAGTTTGTAAAACTAACAAGTGCTGACGGCGCTAACGATACTCTTATCGTAACTGCAGAATATAAACTTGGTTCTTTGCAGAAGGCAGAATGGCACATTGCGCCTGACGGCGGAGCACGCTTGGTTTATACATATTGCTTCAATGGCGTAGTAGACCTTATGGGTGTGAAGTTCGACCTTCCTGAATCTGAAGTTCAAAGCAAGCAATGGCTCGGTCATGGTCCTTACCGTGTATGGAAAAACCGTGTTCATGGTGTTGAATTGGGCATCTGGAGCAACGACTACAACGACCCTGTTCCAGGCGAAAGCTTCATTTATCCAGAGTTCAAGGGTTACTTTGCGGGTGTACAGTGGATGAAACTCAAGACAAAGACCGGCACTATTACTCTCCAGCCTGGCACCGACAAGGAATATGTAGGTGTATATCAGCCAAGAGACGGACGTGACCAGCTTCTCTATACCCTGCCTGAAACAGGCATCAGCCTAATGCAGGTAATACCGGCTGTACGCAATAAGGTGAATACAACCGACCTCAATGGACCTTCTGCTCAGGCTGTTTGGGCAAAAGGCACATATACAGGAGAGGTAACTATACATTTTGAATAGTCTTTCAAGGAATGTTTCCTTGAATGTGAAAGCAAAAAAAGGAAGTCAAAGCAAGCGTTTCTATTGCCGCTTGACTTCCTTTATTCCTTAAATCCAAAAAGCAACAGACAATGAAAAGAATATTCTCAATAATACTCGTATGCATGGCTTGCATGTCGCTATATGCCAATGGCAACAGCAGCGGCACAAGTCAGCCTGCATGGTATGAGCAGTTTATGAAACCATCAGACCAGGCACGTCCGTGGACATTCTGGTACTGGATGTACGGTTGCGTAACAGACGAAGGCATACGTCTCGACCTTAAAGGCATGAATGACGCAGGCATTAAGGGTTTCTATCTTATGCCTATTAAGGACACTTCCGACGGAAAGCAGTATAACGGAACGGCAAGACAGCTGTCACCGGAATGGTGGAAAAGAATGGATACTGTATTCCATGTTGCCGACAGTCTCGGACTTGAAATGGGCATACACTATTCCGACGGTTTCGCATTGGGTGGCGGTCCGTGGATAAAGCCAGAAGAATCCATGCAAAGAATAGTATGGTCTGATACCGTTGTTTCTGGCGGCAAGAAAAGCCTTATCCTTCCCCTGCCCGGCAAAATCAAGAACGATTATTATAAGGACATAGCTATTTACGCTTATCCAGCCAAATATTATGACAATAGCAAGCCTAAGGCTTCTGTGGAATTTCCGTTCCGATCTTCTACACCTTGCGATATCGTCATGTCTTACGACAAGCCGTTTACTCTGCGTAGCGTGGAGATTGTCACTGGCGGAAACAACTATCAGGCTCACCGTTATAAACTATATGCTTCCGACAACGGAACAGACTACCGCTTCGTAAGGGAGATCTATCCTGCACGTCAAGGCTGGCAGAACACTGACGCTTATGCAACTTATTCTATTCCTGCAACTACTGCCCGTTACTTCAAGTTCCATTGGACACCAGAAGGCAGCGACCCTGGTTCTGAGGATATGGATGCTGCAAAATGGAAGCCAAATCTGAAAGTAGGCGAACTGAGACTAAGTTCAGAGCCAATAATAGACGGCTATGAAGGAAAGTCGGGAGCCGTTTGGCGTGTTTCAAAGGCATTCCCTATCAGTGATGACGAATGCATGAAAGAAAGCGAGATAATTAAGCTTGCTGACTATACAAATTCATCTGCCACAGCCGACGGACATATTGAGACTAGCCTGCCTGAAGGCATTTGGCACATTCTGCGTATAGGACATACGTCAACAGGCCATACCAACGCTACTGGCGGCGGCGGTCGTGGACTGGAATGTGACAAGTTCTCTCGTGCAGCCATCAACAAGCAGTTTGACAACTGGTTTGCTGAAATATATCGTCATGCACCACAAAACATTGTAAAACGTGTTCTCACACGTCTGCATGTTGACAGTTGGGAGTGCGGAAGCCAGAACTGGAGCGACAATTTCGTTTTTGAATTCAAGCAGAGACGAGGCTACGATCTCATGCCGTGGCTTCCGTTGTACGCTGGAGTGCCAATGGTTTCTTCTGAGAAGTCTGACAAAGTGCTGCGCGATGTACGACAGACAATAGCGGAACTCATCAATGAAGTGTTTTTCGATGAGGTAGAAAAACTTGGCAAGAAATATAACTGCAAACTGTCTACTGAATGTGTAGCGCCTACAATGGTCAGCGACGGTCTTATTCATTATCAGCATGCCGACTACCCTATGGGTGAGTTCTGGCTCAACAGTCCTACTCACGACAAGCTGAATGACATGCTCGACGCTATCAGCGGAGCGCACATCTACGGCAAGAACATCATTCAGGCAGAAGGTTTCACAGAAGTCAGAGGAACATGGGACGAGCATCCAGGCATGCTTAAGAAACTTCTTGACCACAACTATTGTTTCGGCATAAACAGCATTGTGTTCCACGTAAACACTCATAACCCTTGGACAGACAAGGCTCCGGGAATGACGCTTGACGGTATCGGCACTTTCTTCCAGCGTGACAACACATGGTGGAAAGAGATGCCTGCATTCACAGACTATATCTCACGCTGTCAGGCATTGCTGCAATATGGACGTTCCGTATCCGACATTGCAGTTTACACTGGCAATGAAACGCCACGCCGTTCTATTATGCCTGAGCGACTCATTTCCTCCTTGCCAGGTCTGTTCAGTGAAAAGACAATAGAGGCAGAGAAGGCACGCAAGGCAAATGTAGGCCAGCCGCTTGAAGTAAGTCCTGTAGGAGTGACCCATACCGCCAACATGACCAAGGCAGACGATTGGGTAAACTCTCTTAACGGCTACCGTTACGACTCGTTCAACTATGATGTACTTAGCAAGTCACGTGTCGAGAACAACACTTTAGTCACTCCTGGCGGCACACGTTACAGTGCCTTGGTTATCCCTCAGGCACGTCAGATGAATCCAGACCGTATCATTACATGCTGGAGCACTATCGACTCGCTCGCTGCTCTCGGCTTGCCTGTAATCAAGGATGTATGGAATAAAAACGACCTTTCATCTGTCGGCATCCTGCGCGACGCAGTACTTCCTGAAGGCATAGACTATACTCACCGTCATGCTGACGATGCTGACATTTATTTCCTGAGTAACCAAAGCAACGAGACAAAGACATTCTCTCCTAAGTTCAGAAACGAGAGAACATACAAATACCTTGCAGAACCTGTAAACGGTAATATTTATCAGGCAGAAAACGACATAACGCTAGCTCCAGGCAGTTCCATGTTCTACATATTCTCTGACAGCAAGGTCAATGCTGAGATAACGGCAATGCCTAAGGGTTTCAATACCGTTTCAGAACTCACGGACAACACATGGACTATAACATTCGAGAAAACAGGCAGGACTGTTACTACCAAAGAACTCTTTGACTGGAGCAAGTCTGAACTTCAGGACGTGAAATACTATTCCGGTCACGTTGCATACGAAACGACATTCAAGCATAAAGGAAAACCTGAAGGCAACACTTACATTGACCTCGGTGAGGTGGAAAACATCGCTACTGTATATGTAAACGGTCAGTTATGCGGCACTGCATGGCGCGCTCCTTATCTTGTAGATATCACTAAGGCACTGAAGAAAGGCAAGAACACTCTTAAGGTTGTCGTTGTAAACACATGGGCAAACGCTCTGCAAGGCAACGACTTGGGTACACCTCCATTTGAAGGCATCTGGACAAACGGCAAATATCGCCGTGCCAGCAAGGAACTTCTCCCGGCAGGACTGTTGGGAACTGTGAAGGTGGTAAAATAGACTGTTATCATTAACAATAAAGAAATCCATAAAACAACAGATATGAAAAAACAGATATTCATTCTCAGCGCATTGCTTGTATCAGCTATGGCAAGCGCGAAAGTTACTCTGCCGAAGATGTTCTCCGACGGAATGGTAATGCAGCGAGAGAGCAACGCCAACCTTTGGGGACAGGCAAAAGCATCGTCTGCAGTGAAAATAACCACTTCATGGAACAAGAAAACATATACCGTCAAGGCTGATTCTGACGGAAAATGGAAAGCGTCTGTACAGACTCCAGAGGCTGGCGGTCCCTACTCTATTACCTTCAACGACGGCGACAAGACTGTTCTTGACAACATTCTGATAGGTGAAGTATGGATATGTGCTGGTCAAAGCAACATGGAAATGCCTATGAAAGGCTATAAGAACCAACCTATCGAAAATGCCCTTATGGACATTCTCCACAGCACAGACAGCCAGCTACGCCTGTTTACCGTAAAACGCAACAGCAAAATTGCACCTGTTGATACAGTCAGCGGCTCATGGAAAGAAGCAACTCCTGAATCTGTACGTGAATTCAGTGCAACGGCATACTACTTCGGTCGTGAACTTCGTCAGGCATTGAACGTACCTGTAGGACTGATTGTTGCAGCATGGGGTGGCTCTGCTTGCGAGGCATGGATGACAGCCGACTGGCTGAAGGCTTTCCCTGACGCTAAGATTCCTGCGTCAGAAGCCGACATAAAGTCTAAGAACCGCACTCCTACAGTGCTGTACAACGGTATGCTACACCCTCTTATCGGTTATTCTATACGTGGCGCTATCTGGTACCAGGGCGAGGATAACGTAACCCGCTACCCTACTTACGCCGACATGCTCACCACTCTTATCAAGGGTTGGAGGTCTGAATGGCAGCAGGGAGATTTTCCTTTCTACTATTGTCAGATTGCCCCATATGACTACAAGATAATCAACTATACAGTAAATTCCGCACTTTTGCGTGAGCAACAGGCTAAGGCTGAACTTATGAATACCAACTGTGGTATGGCGGTTCTTATGGATGCAGGTCTTGAATACGGCATTCATCCACGCAAGAAAAACATTGCAGGTCAGCGTCTTGCCCTGCTTGCACTCGACAATACCTATGGCATTAAAGGCCTGACATCAAAAAGCGCATATTTCAAGGAAGTTACTTTCAAGAACGATACCGCAGTTGTTGCCTTTGAGCGTGCCAACATGTGGATTTACGGTAGCAATGGTTATAAGAGTGACCTCTTTGAGATTGCAGGCGAAGACCGTGTATTCCACTCTGCAAAGGCATGGATTGAGCGCAGCAAGATATACGTAAAGAGCGATTCAGTAACAAAACCTGTAGCTGTTCGCTACGCTTTCCACGATTGGGCTGATGGCGACCTTTTCTGTGACGGTCTACCAATCAGTTCATTCCGCTCAGATGATTGGGAGGAATAAGAATAATATTATACAACTATCATACAAACACTAAGGCGCCCAAATGAACTGGGTGCCTTGTTTTGTATTGTCTTAGTTAGTTGAAAAATACACATAAACCCTAATGCGGTCTAATGACCAATTTGGGGTTAAGGAAAACGATCAGGATAACGGGAATAATCTAGCCGTTTTTACTTACTATGACTATTTCAACCCTTAATTATCAGAATGTCTCGAAATGTGTCATGATAGATTTCTTCTTCACCTTTGTAAACTCCACGGTCTCTAACCACCCAAATGTATTTCTCTAATGTAGTCATAATTTTACTTTTAGCTCACCAATTTTAGTGCCTGTGATTTCCGTGATTTTTTTGCATCCATCTATACAAACCTTGATGGTGCGCATATCAATAAAGCCGTGATGATACGATAATATAGTGCCATCTTCTTCAGCATTTATACTTACTACGAAACTCTCTAAAGGCAGATGTTTCTTGCTGAGCTTGTATCTATGCTGAAAATGCTGGACTTCACCAGTACCCCATTTCGTCTGCATCTGTCCGTCGCCCCAATTTATCTCTACAGAACGACCCGGTGAGACAGTCATGTCGAAATGCCCCGTATCACCCATAGTCCAATCTATGGTTTCTACTGTAATGTTTATTTGTTCCATTCAGTTTTATTTTGTAGAATTGTATCTATTTGCGGATAGATTTCGTCTTCTGCAGAATATGAAATTATCGTGAAGTTTACATTTCCATTCAGCATGGCTGATATGTTCGACTTAGACTTGTCATATAAAATATATACCGGGATATTGTGAGCCTCTGCGTATGCTAATTCGTAACCTACTCCAAGTGACGGACAAGTACATTCTGCAATTACCAAGTCTGCAGATTTCAGCCATGTGATATCTCGTTCATAAATATGAATGTCAATTTCACGAGTCTGCGCCTTCATACTCATGTCCGACTTGCCGATATGCTCGGTCAAAACAACATCAGTCTGCTTAATATAGTCAATAATTCTTTTATATAAAGCGGCATCCACTCTGCCGCCTCTGATAGAACCAGCGAAATATACTTTTCTATTCATGCTCCAATAGATTTTTTATTAATATACATTCATCTACAATTGCATTAATGAGTTGTTCGGAATCAGTTTCAAAATCTGAAAATGCTTTTATTGCAAACCATGCGTCTGCTTTCTTGTATCCTTTTAGCGTTAGTAATTTATTTATGATTTGCTCTTCATTTTCATAGTTCCCTTTATGGTAATGGCCAACATATTTTGCATAACGAACCCCGATATAACCAGATTGAGAATTAGTTACAGTTATGGCAATAGGATGAGAGTCGCTCAATCTGAATCTATAAGTACTCTTTCCTTCACTTCCTTCAATTTTCTCAAAACCTTGTTCTTGCAATAATTGAGCAATGGTTTCAAGGCTAACTTGCATCTTTTTATTTTTTTGAGTATGTTTGCGTAATAAGTAGTTTTGATAAGCAGTTTTAACATCATTACATTCACGTATTTCTTCTGCTGTTATTCTCCCATGATGGTCGAATATCTGCCGCAAACTTTCTCCAACAAGACTTATTTGTTCGTAAGTGTATCGTGCTGACGGATGTTGTATGCCCACGATGATATAGTCATCGTGAAATGCGATTGAAAGAACGCTAGGATAAACGCAAGCCACGTCTCTTGCATTTATAAATCTACATAGCTCGTTGTACGTTGTCCGTCCAAGGCATAAAACGACTTTAGGCTTTAATATTTCTAATAGTTCTACGGTATGATGTGATGTTTTCTGTATTATCTCACGTTGAAGTTGTTTCTCCTTCTTTGTGCCAAAAGGAGTGATGTTTGTACAAACTAACTTCTTGTTATCGTCTTTTAAAAGATATTCACGGTTTGCCACTTTTAGGATGGAATGAATCCGTTTCCAAAAATGCCAATCATTGTCTCTGTCGTGCCAACTTATTACATTTCCTTTGAGAAAGCCTTCGACTGACGGAAAGCCTGCGCTTTTCCATTTCTGGTGTTCAAGTTGTTCTTTATAGGTACCGGTAGAACCAGGATTAATGCCAATGATTACCAATTCTGGATTCTCATCAATAATGTTTAGAGGCGATTGCGTATAGAATGCAGAACCTTCTTTCTCTTTAAAGGTTTTGGCTACCTCTATATAGCTTTTTACAGCTTCATCTCCCCATTTATGGATTTCTTGTTGCAATTGATTCATAATACTATATTGTATGTTTAAATTACATAATAAGCCACATCTATTCGGATATCTTCTCCAAGACCATCATCTGTTGCCGTCCTCGAAACTCTGAATGAACGGCTTGATATCGTTGAAAGAGACGCTGTGTAACAATTCGCTTAATGTCATAACTTCTGTTTAATTACTTGTCTTTGCTTGCAAAGATAGTGAAAAGGTTCCTCATTATATCATACAGCTCCTGATGTTTTTCAAAAAACGATGCTAATATATCTATGTTGCCTTGAAATTAAATATCGGTCGTATGATTTTCTCCACCTTGACTGTGTCGGCTATGTTGGCAATTATCTCTTCGGCTGGCTTGTATGCCATTGGCGATTCGTCGCGGGTCGATTCCGCAACGCTTTCCGAATAGATGCCCTGCATCGACTCCTTGAAATCCTCCATAGAGATTCTCTCATAGGCCTCGCTACGGCTCAACATACGACCTGCGCCGTGTGGAGCAGAGCAATTCCAATCGGTGTTTCCTTTGCCTGTGCATATTAGCGAACCATCCCGCATGTTCAGTGGAATGATGCAGCGTTCGCCATCTTTTGCAGATATTGAGCCTTTTCGGATGATATTGTCGTCGGAGATATAGTTGTGTACGGACTCAAACTCTTCCTCTACGGTTACGTCGGGGAAGAACTTCAGCAACAATGTGGCAATAAGTTTGCGGTTGAGCACTGCCCATTGCTGGCAAAGTCGCATGTCGTGGAGATAATTCTCACGTGCCTCTCCTTCCACGTAGCATAAGTCAGCCGGCAGCGCCGGCTCTGCCTTCTGCTGCTCTTGGCACATCTTCTTTATTACATCCTGCAACTCCGAGCGGCGACCGGCAGCCTTGTATGCAGCAATCACCTCTTTTACATGTTGCTCAAACTCATCCGCTCCGGGCGTAAGATGCTTGGCGGCCTCTGCTTGGTAGATATTAGCCACTTGCAGACCAAGGTTTCTCGAACCGGTATGAATGACGAGATACACATTGCCGTCCTCGTCCTTATCGAGTTCGATGAAGTGATTGCCACCTCCAAGTGAGCCGACTGCCTTATTGATGCGACTGATGTCTTTGATATCCCGCAGACAATATAGTTGTCTGACTATCTGTTTGGCTTCGCGATAAATGACAATTTCATCACCCACAAGCGGCTTGAATCCAAACCTGTCCTCACGAACTATTTTCCCCGATGGAACATTCGACCAAATAAACTCATGGAATGCGTGGAAATCAATGTCGTCAATGTGTCCCAGTCGTAGCACTCTCATGCCGCAACCAATGTCAACGCCAACGATATTTGGAATCACCTTGTCGCCAAGATCACCGGTGAATCCGATGACACATCCAGCCCCTGCATGGACATCCGGCATTATCCGAATCTTCTTGTCAGCAAATACGTCGATGGATAACAACGTCATGACCTGCTTCCATGCACTGTCTTCAATGTTGTCCGTGAATATCTTCACGTCATGTCCTTCAATAGTCTTCATAATCTGTTCTTGTTTTAAATATTGCGCAAAGATAATCCACAACGTGTCTCATTATTGGTTACAGGTAGCTGTTTCTTGTAATTTTTTAGCATCAACTTGCTAAACACGTGGCATCTATATGCGGAACACGAGGGAAAATTATCGCTGACGCGAGGGTGCCTTATGCGAAACACGTTGGAACTATAGGACTGGCAGTCAAATCTAATTTGTGTCCACGACATTTTTATTTCAAAAAATCGCCATTCTCTGTGCTTTAACGAGATAATTTTCATTTTTAGAAGACATATATTTCTAAATATTCAGTTGCAAAATACACATAAATATACAGAACAAAATATGTGCTAATGAAAGAAAATCCTCAAATCCGCAACCTATAGGGTTTAGTGGGATTTTGCTTGCAAAGCGAC
>JAUNIZ010000200.1 GCA_030523165.1 Prevotellaceae bacterium | reverse complement strand
ATATAAAAGACATATCTAATGGTTTATATTCATCGTTTCCTTTGCCATTAGGATAACAACACTCGTTATTATGGCCTCTTGAATTTCCACCAGTACAATCATTGTAAAACGGACATGGTTTTTCATTATCCTCATTATGCGGACACCATATAGTAGACAACAATATCAGCCTATTCTGATGATTATCGCCTACATGCGGCTTAAAAAATACATGCTTAAACTCTTCCATACACTATATCATATTAATAGTTATAATACATCACGATATAATCTTATGAATCATATCCACATACTCAACGACCATTCTTGCGCTGCTGCCGAATATCTGAGGCACCTTGAAATTCGTGAAGGGTTGCCTGTTCACTAATATATCCCTTCTTATGTCGCCTTTCTCGCATACGTAGCCGATGATAGTACGCAGATATTCCTCCTGCATCCTTGTCAGTTCTGCGCCGTTAATCAGTTCACGATATTTCTGAAGAGCCTTTTCTTTGTCTATACCGCTAAGACTGCGGATGAAGGCAGCGACATTCACACAGAATGGATTTGTCCTTGTGTCCTCATTATATTCATCCTGAGTGCCCAGTTCGTTCCAGAAGATACGCTCCAAGGTACGTATGTCTTCCTCCGTCAACTGCTCCAAGTTGTATATCTTCTGAATGATGGCATTGTCCTCCAGATGCTCGTCGAGATACTCCATTACCCTCTGCCTGTATGTCTTGATGACAGGAGCTGTAGAAGACGATGGATCCTCATCTATGATGTCGTTGATGTTGACGGTGAATGTCTTGTTGTCGGCAGTCTCTATCAGATACTGCACAAGGTCTCTTATTTCCTTGCGGACTTTCTCAAGACGGTCTATTGTCACACCATCCCAGAATTCATCTGTCTGCACCAAGTTCAGAGTGTCAAGCCTCTGCCTAACCTGTGGAATGGTGGCTTTCTCGGTCAGCAACCGGGCTATGTTAACGATGTTTTCCTTACACTTGCCGGCTTTGGTAGTAGTGTCAACCAATGACAGCTGCAACTTCAATACTATTGCATCAAACTTCAGCGCAGCCACATCATCAGCCTTCTCCACGAGCAACGGCCCTATATTGTCCTTTATGTCCTCTGCCTGAATAGGTGTCAGTGCTGTCCAGTTGTTCTTAGATGCATACGTGTCCACATCCTTTATAACCTTACGCACGTCGATTCGCGCACGGCTCAGTCTATTAACCTGCCCTACAAGCATGTCAACAAGTCCGTCATGGAAAGCCTTTGTCTCTGGGTTGGTCTGATATTCCGCTGCCTGCAGTGCTACCTTTATATCCACCCTCAGACGGAAGAGTCTTTCAAGCACAGATATCATCCTTACTCCCTCACTGCCCTCAGAGTTCATCTTGAAATAGTCGAAATTGTTCCAGTGGTCGAATATCTTAAATTCCGTCTTGTCTTTTCCCTGTCCAAAGATATTCTTGCAAAGGCGTGTGCCTCTACCTATCATCTGCCAGAACTTTATCTTAGAGCGCACAGGCTTGAAGAACACGAGGTTTAGTATCTCTGGCACGTCGATGCCTGTGTCGAGCATATCCACAGAAACGGCTATCTGAGGCTCTTTGTCAGGAGTGCGGAAATCGTCGAGCAGTGACTCGGCATATTTCTCATAGTTGTCTATCACTCGACAGAAGCCTGTTCCAAGATCAGGATACAGCACACCGAACCTCTCGGCTATCAACATGGCATGATTATGATTATATGCAAATATGATAGTCTTGCCCACTATGGTGTCGTCTTTTATTCTGATACCGTTTTTCATCAGGTTTGTAATCACCTTGTCTACGGTGTCCTTGTTATAGACATAGCTGAATATCTCCGACGGCTGTATATCACGCTCATAGTCGCCATCTAAGCCTCGCTTTGTCTTCTCGTATTCGAATATCTTCTGCAGCTCTTGCTTCTCCGTCTGGCTCAGCTTGTCAACGTCGATGCCTGTGCATATTATCTTGCTCTTTATCTGTTTTGCTTTGTATGGAACAAGATGACCGTTAGCCACAGCCTCGTCGTATTCGTAGCTGTCGGTTGGCATTCCCGGCATCATTTCAAACAGATCGTATGTTGACCTGTCTACCTCGTCTCTCGGTGTGGCGGTAAGTCCGAGCAGCAGACTGTCGAAATAGTCGAAGATAGCCCCGTACTTGCCGAAGATAGAACGGTGTGCCTCGTCGATTATTATCAGGTCAAATCTACCTACAGAAAACTCCTTGTCGTCACCGTTCAGGCAGTTTATCATCGTCTGATATGTCGAGAACAATATTCGTGCGTTCTTGTCGTTGTCCTTTGCCATCAACACGCTACAGGTCTGGTCGGGCAACAGCTTTTCAAAGTTCCTTTTTGCCTGAGTCACCAGTTCCACTCTGTCGGCAAGGAACAGGATTTTCTTTGCCCATTTGTTGCGCACCATCACATCAACTATTGATATGCTCACGCGGGTCTTTCCCGTACCCGTTGCCATCACCAGCAGCGACCTGCGGTGCAATGTGTCGAAATGCCTGCACACAGACTTTATGGCACGTTTCTGATATAGTCTGTCGGTTATCTCGTCTTTGATTGTCAGGTCTTCCATTCCCTTGCGGTTTCTTCTGCTTATCAGCAGTTTCAGTTCTTCCTGCGTATGATATCCCATCATCCTGCGCTTTGGATAGATGCCGTCAATGATGTTGGTGCTGAAACCGTTTGTGGTGTATATCACAGGGCGCTCACATCCGTATCTGTTCACCAGACAGCCGGCATACAGTTCTGCCTGTTGCCTGCCTGCATCGGGGTCTACGCTTGTGCGCTTTGCCTCCACAACAGCCAAAGGCATACCGTTGTCACCGTATAGCACATAGTCGGCATATCCCTTGCCCGATGCTGTCGGCATTCCGTTCACTTCTACCTCTATGCAAGCCTTGCCGTTCTCTATTGCTCCCTTGGTGTCGCTCACTTTCCATCCTGCCTCTTCCAGAAGCATGTCGATATACAGCTTGCGAGTCTCTGCCTCGGTCAGTTCGGTTGGCTGTTCTATTGCTATGGTCTGCGGTGCTTCGGCTGTTACGGTTGCCGATGCTCTCTGTGCTGCGTCTGTTGTTACCTGTGCCACGTCAGCTGCAAGTGTACTGACGTGCAGCCCTACTCCTGCCTGTTGTGCAGTTTGCGGAATAAGGTTTCTGTTGAACACTGGTATCTCGCCGATCACCTGCCATGCCTTCATCACCGAACCGACGAAATAATACAGGTTCAGCAATACGAAGAACGACTGCCCGCCTCTTATCTTCTGCGTGCTGTCGGGGTGCATGGCTATGTTGCCCACCTTGCGGATATAGTGGATGCGCTTCATCGTATCGTCGCTGTTGATGAAGTCCACAAACCGGCTGTCGGTAGTCATCGCATAGAGGGTATTATCTGCTGGTGTTTCCCATTGCTTCAGCTCGTAGATTAGTTTCACCATGCTCTCGAGTGCCAGTCTTCCGTTCTGCGCTGACAACTCGGGATTTATTGCTTGGTATTGCTCCACGAGGTAGCAATAGTTATATACTTTCTCGAATCCCTCTAAATCTTTCAGATAGTCAAAGTTCATCATATTGCTTACGTTTTAATTATTCAAAGTAATACTGCATCCTGCTGTCGAATAGAGTCTGTGCGTCTGCCAACTGCTGGCTGACGAGTTCTTTCTGCTTCTCAATCGCCTCAATCTTAGTGGCGAATTGTTGCTGTAAGTGGAGTGGGGGAACAGGAATTAAAGTCTCTTGAAGTTTCTTTTTGTTTAAATTTGGCATTGTCGTACCAATAACATTCTCATTCAAGATTGTTTGTATATGGTCTGAAGTAAACCAATAATAAAATATAGATGGAAGAACTTTTGTTATACGAACCAAACAGGAACCTGTGCCACATAACCAATTAATGTGTTCTTTTTTTATTATTGTGCATTTACTTAAATCACCTCTTCTTGCTATTATAATGTCATTCTCTTTTAATAAGAACCTTTTAAGTTCGTTCAATTTAATGGGGTTGATAAATTTTATATTATCTTTAACAACTACTCCTCCCTTTATATCTTGTGGGTTAATTTGTGGTATGCCACTTGTATCTACATAATCTGATTTATGTAGCATAGTGCCAAATGGACCAGACATCATTTTACTGCATATTGACTCAAATTTCACATAAGTAAAATTCTTATTGTCTATATATGAATGATATATAGATTTGGCGAGTTCATCAAGGTCTGCAAGTTGTGCCTTATAACCATCAATCATTTCCTGAACAGCATCCAATTCAGATACTATTGCTTTTTGCTCGGTAAGTGGAGGAAGAGCAAAAGCCAATTGTTTCAAATCTTTCTGAGTGAAGTGTTTGATTGTTTGTCCATGACTTAATCTGTCAATAACACCTATTTGTTTGTAATAATGGATATAATACATTATGAAACGATTGAATATGTTATCAAACAACCTTACCCTATGCAATGCGTTTTGATAATATATAGGCTCGTCTGAATCCCAAATAGCACAACGACCTGTTTCTCCACCCTCGCAAATCAATATATCCCCACGTTTAACCAAATATCTCTCCAACTCATCATCTTCTAAGAGTATTTCTTTGATAACCGATAAATTAAAAGTTCCATTTCCTACATTTAGGGCACATAGATATGGATAAGGATTACCCTTGTTCTTTTTAGAATCAAGAGTTTTCCCTAGTTGTGAAATTCCTATTTGTGGAAATGTCTTACTCTCCCACTTCGATTTATCCACCCTCATACGCACTACTCATTTAAAAGCCTCTGAAACTCAACGAAAGCAGCATCAATCTTAGCCTGACGCTCCTTCATCCTCTCAATAATAACCTCTGGTGCATCGTAAACAACAGCCTCACGCTCCACCTCATGATAGCGCTTATAGCTCAGGTCGTAGCCAGCTTTTCTTATTTCATCAGCCGACACAAGGAAAGACTGGTCTTTTCTTGTGCGCTCCGCCTCGGCTGCGAGATTGCCGAAACGTGCAATAATGTCGGGAATATCATTCTTGTCCGGCTGCGGTGTCCTCTGTGTAGTCAACGAATAACCATCAGCACGCATGTCGTAGAACCACACCTTGTCAGTGCCGCCTGTGCCTGTCTTTGTGAATATCACAATGGCAGTGCTAACACCGCTATATGGCTGGAACACACCTGAAGGCATATTGATAACAGCCTGCAGGCAATTGCCTTCAACAAGCACCTTGCGGATGTCGATATACGCCTTAGCGTCGCCAGTCAGTACCGTATCAGGCACAACACTTGCACAGCGACCGCCAGCCTTCAGCATTCGCATGAACAAGGCTATGAAAAGCAACTCTGTCTTCTTGGTCTTTACAGCCGACTTCAGAGAAGCTGCGATGTCATCCTCGTCAAGACTGCCGGCAAATGGCGGATTGGCAAGGCAGAGAGTGTATTTGTTAGTGTCTTCGTTATCAGCAGACAGGCTGTTGCGTTTCTGTATCTGCGGTCTGTCCACATCGTGGAGCATCATGTTCATGCAGCCGATGCGCATCATTGTGCCGTCAGAATCGGAGCCGTTGAATATCTCCGACTTATACCTACGCAGATTGACTTCATTATACAAAGCCGTCTCTTCGTGATCATGTATATACTTCGCCGACTCGACAAGGAAGCCAGCCGAACCCATTGCTGGGTCGCAGATGGTGTCCTTAAGGGTAGGCTTCACCATGTTCACCATCATACGTATGATGTGGCGCGGAGTGCGGAACTGCCCGTTAGTACCGCTTGCAGCCATCTTGCTGAGCATATACTCATACACGTCGCCCATCATGTCCAAATTGCTCATGTCAAGCTCGCCGATACCGTCTACAACCCTTGTAAGCATCCTCGCGTCAGTTATCAGGAAAACGGTATCTTTCATTGCTGTGCTGTAAGCCGACGACTTTTCGCCCATGTTGCGGATGAACACAAAAACATCATTGCGTACCCTTGCCAGCATCTGCTCAGGTGGCAGGTTCTTGAACACGCTCCATCGCAGTTCCCTGTAAGGCAAGGTTTTCCGCTTCTTCGTAGCAGGATTGATCTCCGTCTCAGGATTCTCCCACTCCATTCCGTCAGGAAATGTAGGATTTGCGAGTTTTTCGCCGAACAATGCAGCATTGGCCTCTTCCTGAATCTGCTTGTCGTCGAGCAGCTTCATAAAGAACAGATACGTCATCTGTTCCAATATAGTGATAGGCGAAGTAAAGCCTCCGTTCCAGAACGTCTGCCATACTCCATCAACCTTCTGTTGTATCTCGCCAGTAATCATTGAGTTATATATATTTTTATGAATGGTTTTTCTATCTATCAACTTTCAGAAAACGTAAAATCAGGATTTACGCAATCATTTTACAAAGATACGAAAATTTTAGGATATAGCGGTAAGTATTCACAGGAAATTATTTATTAATTTCCATCCGCAAAAAAACAGGGTTGACCGTCATTGCATGAAATGCTGGAAAATATTGCAAACACCTTGTGTAGCATGTGGAAACAAGCCACTTTGACATGCTAAATAGGTCGTTTAGCATGTCTAACTAACCCACTTTGACATGCTAAGTAG
>JAUNIZ010000199.1 GCA_030523165.1 Prevotellaceae bacterium | reverse complement strand
AGTTGTTGATTGAGAACATAAGGATATAAAAAGAAGTAATTATACAAACATTTTAATAACAAGTAAAATTTAAAAGATTATGAAAATGAAAAATTTAAAATTCATGTCTATGGCAGTTGCAGCATTGATGCTCGGTGCCTGCTCAAGCAGTGAGGACATTGCTGACGGCACAAGCGAAAATGGTTTTGCCGAGAATGGTAAAGGCTATGTGTCTGTAACGCTTAATCTGCCTACTACATCATCTTCATCAACACGTGCAGCAAACGACAACTATGATGATGGAACAGCTTCTGAGTATGAAGTTAAAAATGCTATGCTCATTATCTTTGGTTGTAGTGAAGGAGAAGATGTATCTGCAGCTAAATATATAGCAGCATACGATTTGGGTCTAACTGCAAATACAGCTACTGATGCAGACAATGACAACATTACCACACAGCTTAAAAAGACTCAAGAAATCAATTCTATTTCTACAACTAAGAAATATGCCCTTGTTGTGCTTAACAATAATGGTGTTGTTATAATAGACAATGGTACACTTAAGGTTAATGGAACAGAATTTAAGGGTACTTTTGCTGATTTTACCGCCAAAACAGTTGCTTCTGCCGCTTCTTTTACAGAAAGTGGTATTTTCATGACTAACGCGCCTCTTGCGGATATGCCGGGCAGCGCAGTGATGACAGGTGCAACTACTACCATTCTTCCTGAAATTTCAAACTACATCTATCCTACAAAGGCACAGGCTGAAACTTATGCCGCAGCAGATATTGTTGTGGAAAGAGCTGTTGCAAAAGTAAGTATAGATGTTTCTGCTGTTGCAGATGGCAAAGTAAATATTACTCAAAATGAAGCAGCATCAACAACAGAGGTGGGCTATACTGTTACAGGATGGCAACTTGCAAATATCAATGATAAGTCATATCTTGTTAGAAACTGGAATCAGAAGTTTGATGAAGGTGTTACTTCTTCCACCAGTGGTAATTATTGGTATACTTTACAGTCAGATGGTGACGGTCTAACAAAGTCTGATGCATTGGGCGAAAACCCTTATCGCTTCGCTGGTATAAAGATGGTGAAGATTACAGACAATACAGCTCCTTCAGACGGTTCTGTTAATGACCCGACAATACCTTCAACTCCATATCGTACATACTTTGGTATGGATCCAAACTATTCTTCAACTGCAGGTTTTGATGAAAATGATGTTACAACAGCTTATGATCTCACTGCTGAATCTCCTACAACATCTGTGTATTGCTTGGAAAATACATTTAATGTTGCCAATCAGAATGTTCTGAATACTACTTGTATGATTGTTAAGGCAAAACTTAATCTTGATGCAACTACTTTCCCAAATAATACATTTTATACCCTGAATGGTTCAACAGATGCTATTTATTCAAAGACAGATATTGATAATAAGGTTTATGAAAAAGCAGTAGAAATGTTTGAGGATGAAATTATTGCATCAACAGGGACTTCTTTAACACGTGAGCAAATAGAAATGGACGAAGTAAAATATACTGATGCTACCTCAGGTGTAGATTATGCAGGTAAAATGATAATATATGATGTTGTTGCAAAAGTTAAGAATAGTGCTACAACATATAGTTTGAGAGCAACAGAAAATGGAGAAGCTATTATTACATCTCTTAACAATAATATCACTGTAGAAAAATATTTGAACGGTGAGTCTTATTACACAGTTCTTCTTAAACACTTCGGTGATGAACTTACACCTTGGAATGCAAGCAACAGCAAGACTGAATCTTATCCTGCAGCTTCTGCTGATAAAAACTGGCTCGGCCGTTATGGCTTGCTTCGTAACAACTGGTATGAGGTGAGTGTAACCGGTCTGCAGGCTATTGGTTCTTCAACTGTTCCAGAGGTATGGAAAGACCCGACTCCAGATGACAACCTGAAGAGCTACATCTCTGTAAGCATCAATGTTCTTTCATGGGCAAAGCGTACTCAGGGTGTGATTCTTGGTGAATAATACAGATAATTGAACACTATACTTTAAATACATTCCGGCGGTGATTCGCCATTGCCGCCGGAATGTTTAAAACAAACAAGGCTTATGCCTGCCGTCTTAGGCGGAAACAATATAAGTACCCGCCGCTATGGAAGATAAGATGATAGGGTAGGGACAGAACAACAAGCGTTGCTCCCACGCCAAAGGGAGGTATCCCGCTGCCGGATACGAAGGATAGGGCTGCATAGATGGTGTACAATCATCATTAATCAAGCAAATACTGAAGCCGCAAGCTGTGGCTATGAATATATAAACAGAAAAATAAAAAACATACTTGCTATATGAAACAGATGCTGAATAAATGCCTGCTCATGGGCTTGATCGGATGTATAACAATGGCGGTCACATCGTGTGACATGATGCACGAGGATACAGACGATTGTCCATACGGTGTGTACGTCAAGTTTAAGTATGACTACAACCTGCAGAGGGCAGATATGTTTAACGACCATGTAGGAGCGGTTACACTCTATGTGTTTGACGAAGACGGTAAGCTGGTGAAAACACAGACCGAAAAGAACAACACAGGGTATGAGCCACTGAAGTCTACCGACTATACAATGCACATCACAGACTTAGAGCCGGGCAACTACAGATTCATAGCTCTGGCTGGACAGTGTGACTATAGCGATATGCTCAACACAAACAGAGCAAAGTTCGTGAGAAGCGATATGGCTGTAGGCAGCAGTATGGAGAACCTCGATATACAGCTCGACCGCACTTCGGCAGGCGACGGCACATATAATGTGGTTAACAACGGCTTGCCGTTAGATACACTGTGGCACGGCATGGACATGACAGGCATAGATGTGGTCAGCACACGTCCGTCATACGACACTATATCTCTTGTACGTGACACAAAGAAAATCAGCATCACTCTGCGAGAGCTTGACGACCCCACAACAATGGATGTGGCAAACTACGACATGAAGATTACCGACAGAAACTCTCATATATTGTATGATAACTCCCTTGACGAGAGCGAGACTGTTGTGTACACTCCTCATGCCACATGGAACACCGAAGACAAGACAACCGCGGAGAACAGCAGCGGTGTGGAACAAGACGGTGTAGGCAAGATAGCACATGCCGACTTCATGACTTCAAGACTCATAGACCACGGCACTGATGTTGCGCAAGACGGACGTCTGACAATAACAAACAAGACTACAGGAGTGCAGGTGGTAAATGTAAACGTGCCGGATCTGCTGAGCAGACTGCGCAACTATGAAGATACACACCGCTATTCGGCGCAGGAGTATCTCGACAGAGGTTATGACTATCAGATGGACTTCTTCCTAAAAGGAGACAAACTCTCTTATGTGAACATCAGCATCAGTGTGCTGAGCTGGAGCATGAGAATACAGTTTGAGGAATTAGACTAAAAAACTAACAGAGATTATGACTTTTAAATATAGCATACCACGCATCACACTGTCAATGTTTCTTCCGCTGGCACTTCTCTCTTCCTGCGGAATGTTTGACAGCGATGACACAGAATGTCCTACTGCCCAAGACAGTAAGGGTTATATTTCTGTGCAGGTAGGCATAGCCGCTGACGAGACTACAAGATCGACAAGGGCAGAAGGCGACAATCCTTATGGCGGTGAGGACGGCAACGGAAGAGAGGCAGCCTATGAGAATGAATATAAGGTGAGCAATGTCACGCTTCTTCTTTATCAATCAGCCAATGGTATCAACGGTACAGGCACTGAGACTATAGAGTATGCCTATTATTTCAGTACGCTAACTAAGAGCAGCACTACAGCTACTGGCTATGACATAATATATAAGTCTTCAGCCCAGGAGTGCAACCCGCTGATAATAACATCAGGCAATACGTATCATGTAATAGTAATAGCAAATTGCGGTGATCTGACCTCTACATTCTCAAGAAAGACTCTGGCTGATGTTAGAGATTACCTGTTTGAATCAGCATGGACATACGCTGAAGGTGCTTACTCTGATTTTGTAATGACATCAGAAGATGATGCTACGACTGAAGGTGCAAAAGGAGCAGGAACAGAAACCGACCCTCTCGTTGTGAGTGTTGATATAGAACGCCTTGCAGCAAGAATAGATATAGAGCCAGGTGATGGCACATACAGTTCAAATGACGGCACATCTTCATATAATTATAATGTTGTCAGCAATACAGACGAATCAAGAGTGGTAGGTGGCTTCGTGCTTGAAGCCATATTGCCATATAACAAACTGGAATCTGGAGAATATCTTATAAAGAGAGTTACCAATGGAATAAATACTTCAAGTCTATTATATCTTGGAGATGAAACAGCAACAAGCAATAAGGCTACAAACTATGTGCTTGATCCCTGGACTTTGGCAAAGGCGGCAAACAATGCTACAAACTTAACATATAATCAAAGCAAAGAGAGTGATTGGACTAACATATCTGGCTTTATTGATGTCAAGGCAGTGGAGGATGGTCAGACATACTTTATTCTGGATTATACAATGGAAAATACCACTACAGATAATTCAGACACGTATTCTACAGGTTTGGTGTTCAAGGGTACTTACTATGAAGGCTCAGACTGGGATAGCGCTAATAAAACTCCTGTAACAGGAGCAAAAGGTACGGAGAAGTATTACACCTACACCATCCGTCATAGTGACCCGGAGGGGGAAGGCACAGTGTCAGACCCAATGTATTACGGTATAGTAAGAAACAATATCTACCGCGTGAAGGTAAATAAGATACAGGGAACTGCATCAGAACCAGAAATCACTCTGACCATAAACGTCAGAAAGTGGGCAACATATACACACTCTGAGATTGTAATGTAATAAAGGAATAGTCATGAAAATAGCTATCAAACATATATACATCTGGGCGTTGCTTGCCATGCTTGCAGGCTTCTCTGCCTGTTCCTCGTCTATAGAGGATGAGGAAACAGCAGACGGAAGCGGCAAGACTGTGAGTGTAACGCTTAGCATATCTACCGACTCGCCTGCTACACGTGCTACTGGAGACCCTGAGTGGACAGATGGAACTACAGCAGAGAACATGTACAGCTGGGTTGTGGTGATAACAGACCAGACTAATGTAATAAAGAAAGTTGTTTCTTCGACAACTGCACTTGACGATGTTGAAAGCGATGAAGTCAAAGTAGAACTTGCTGAAGGCAGCTATTACTTCTATTCTTTTGCCAATATCTCAACGACTGATTTAGGTAACCCTACAGTTGGACAGACCGTTTCTTATGAGACGATGGCATTCACCGTAAACGGAAATGGCTTAGATGTAAGCAGTAACCATATTCCGATGAGCAATAAGCAGACTGCATCTGTCACAGAAGACGGCCAGACTGTTAACCTTTGGGTGGTAAGGATGCTTGCCAAGATGGAGTTGCAGATAACCAATAGCAGTGGCAGTGATGTCCAGCTAAACAGTGTATCGCTCAGTGATGTGACAAGCAATGCTACAGATAATCTCTATCTCATGCCCAATGCTATTGAAGGAGAAGATAAAATTGCATGCACACCTAACATTGTACCAACGGCAAGCAAGGCGGAATATACCTATACACTTACCACTCCGCAGTCTATTGCTAATGAAGCAACGGAAAAAGTCACCTTCTACATCAACGAGAGCGTGGCGAGCAATCCATCATATTTTGTACTGTCTCTTAATACAACCACATCTGGTGAAACAAAAAGCAGCACTTCACGCTATGCCATGCTGGAATGGAATCAGATTGCACGCAACGACTACAGAATCATTCCTATAACGCTTGATGACTACAAAGTGGAGTTCGATGTTCAACAATTCACTTCTATCGGTACTCTGCCGGAGGTCACGCTTGCGAACGGAACACTAAATATCACGTTCGCAAACTATGGAGAGTTCCATATCATTCCTACTGTAAAGAAAATAAGCACAGGAGAAACGGTTGCTTATGGCAGTTGGTCATTGTCTGAGCCAGATGGCTATTCAGGGTATTTCCCGATAATATCGACATCAGGAGAATTTGCTTATGCCACAGCGCCTACCTGGTCAAGTGATCTGAAACTGTTTGAAGGAAGCATAGCACCGTATGACGGCTACGCTATACATCTTATGAATATAACCCTGCCAAGTAACAGAACAATGGCAGTACGTACACAGGTTAATATGAGCTACAGTGATGAAAGTGCTACTCGTGCAGACGAATCACGTCAGTGGCACACCGTACACGTTTCAGAATGATAATAATCAGTTCAGATAGAATACAATGAGATTAAACTTACATATAGCTATGAAAGAATCATATAGAAATATTATATCTGCTAAATATCTAACTCGCACATCCATCTCCTTTGTGCGCATCCTTACTATCGCCCTTCTATGCCTGATGCCAAAAGCGGTGTTGGCGGAAGAGGTCAATATGGGGGATAAAATAATAAATGGTTCACTAACAATTTCTTTTAGTGAATTGCTTACTGATTTAGACGAGAGTAACTATGCCTATGGTAAAATTTACCTTTTGGATAAGGATAATAATCCTATTTCTCTATCTTCTGGTGTTTCAACAACAGGTAATAGCACATTAGGAACATGGGATGGTGCATCTACATATT
>JAUNIZ010000198.1 GCA_030523165.1 Prevotellaceae bacterium | reverse complement strand
GCTATGCTTTTGCTCATCAAAAGCATGCCTTTTGCAATTTGAAGGTGATTTTTTCATTTTTCTGACACATAGATTGTCGAAAAACATGAACACAAATTACAAGTCAAAAAGTAAGCCTTTTCGCCTTTACGGTTGCATTGTGTCAAAATCTTGCGATATATCTTTCAATATCCGTTCTTCACTCCTTTTACATTCGTGTTGCATACTATTTACAATTGCGTTATCCCTTTCGGTTTTTCAATTCGTTAAGTATCGCAATTCACGCAATACGGTATTTATTTCGTAAATTTGCGCTTTATAAAACGGTAACTTATCGAATGTTATGAACAGATATATACTTTTAGCGTCATTGGCGGCATTGTTCGCTTTTTCATTCTATGCTTTCGGCAAGACGTCAGACTGCCCGACGATTATTGAAAATGCACATATCGAACATCTTGACAGCACGATGCAGCATGTGAGAGACTATGTGCCGAAGTTCGCCGTGATGGCTCACCGAGGTTCAACTTACTGGACTCCCGAAGAGACAGAGGCTGCTTACAGGTGGGCAAGAGAGGTTGGCGCTGATTATCTCGAATGTGATTTGCAGTGCTCAAAGGACGGCGTGATACTCGCGCTGCATGACGACAATCTCACGCGCACTACGAATATCAAACAAATATATGGCGATTCGCTGCCAGAAACGCGAAAGGAATATTATATAAGGTATAGGGGAATGACCGAAACGGAGGCTTTGGCGCAGTGTGAAATTGACCGCCGCGACTTTGTTCCCTATCGTGCCGGCTCTTACATGTATTGCGAATTGATGAAATTAGACGCCGGTTCGTGGTTCAATGCCGCCTATCCTTCACGCGCCTGCAAGGGCTTTTCCGCCATTCATCAGTATGTTTCCACACTTGAAGACCTTGTGAATTTCGCACGCGGAAACCGCTTGAAGCGCAACGCGGAGGGCGAGCGCGAATACGAAATCGTGCCTGCCGGAGATGACGGGCGCGTCGTTTACAAGTTCAGTTACGTTAAGGACACAATCGCTGGCGACCCGTCTTTCGGAAGGAATCGCCCCGGCATATATATCGAATTCAAGGAGCCCGACCTCAATCCTGTAACGTTTGAACAAGACGTTTACGCCAAATTGGACGAATTGGGATTCAATATCATCACACGCCCTGAACCTACTGACGCACCGTACTATATCGACGGCGTTGTTAACGTTGGCAATACCAACGGCAAAACGGTGCTTCAGACATTCTCAAAAGAAAGTCTTCGACGCTCGGCAGAGGTCTTTCGCGGCATGATACCGATGTGTTTCCTGCTTTGGAACGGTGACGGAAAGAACGACATACACGACGTTACGCCCGACAATTACGCCGCTTTCATCAATTACGGAGTACGTAACAAGGCGCATATAATGGGTCCTTCAATCGCCGGAGAGCCTAACCTCTATCCCGAACTTGACGCTCCTTGGATGTCGGCTCTTGTCAGAAAGTCGGGCATGCTGAACCATCCCTATTCATTTGACACGCTTTATCAGATGCAGAAATACTACGGCGAGGACAACGAAACGGACAATATGCAGTTTGAAGGACCATTCCTTGACGGAGCGTTCACTAACCGTTCGGACATCACAATACAGTATTTCATTGACAAAGGCGTGCGCCCTTACCCTGCGCCACAGACCGTTCCGAATCCGGAAAAGCTGCTTGAAACTCTTGGATACAAATAATTTTACACAATAATATATACATATGTACGATTCGACATGTTATGTTTATTTACTGCATATTACCTTTGCGGACAAATAAACATAACCGAATCTACAGATGAAAAGAATCTTGTCAATTTTCGTAACGCTTGCAGCCACATTCTCATTAGCATGCGCACAAACGACGAAAGCGCCAATAATGGGGTGGAGTTCGTGGAATACATATCGCGTAAACATTAACGATTCATTGATAATACGGCAGGCTGACGCACTGGTAAGCACAGGATTGAAAGACGCAGGCTATCGTTTCATAAACATAGACGACGGCTTTTTCGGATTCAGAGACGCCTCCGGCAAGATGCATTCGCATCCCCAGCGTTTTCCAAACGGACTTAAACACATTGCGGAACATATTCATTCGCTCGGACTAATGGCTGGTATCTATTCCGATGCAGGCAATCATACGTGCGGTTCGCAATACGATAATGACGCGAACGGGTACTTTGCCGGACTTTACGGGCATGAGGAACAAGACGCGAAACTGTATTTTAAGGAGTGGGGTTTCGACTTTATCAAGATTGATTACTGCGGTGCAGGCAATGATTTATGCCTTGATGAGAAGCAGCGTTACATTGATATTCGCAACGCATTCGATAGGGCTGGCTGTCAGAATGTGCTCATGAACATCTGCCGTTGGACCTTTCCCGGAACTTGGGCAGCAGGCATTGCGTGCTCGTGGCGCATCTCCCCTGACATCAGACCGCGCTGGTCGTCGGTCAAAAGCATAGTCGAAAAGAATCTATACCTATCGTCTTATTGCCGGAAAGGGCACTATAACGACATGGATATGCTTGAAATCGGCCGCGGAATGACACCGAATGAAGAAGAAGTACACTTCGGTTTGTGGTGCATAATGTCCTCTCCGTTGATGATAGGATGTGACCTTACGAAGATACCGGAGCCTTCATTGAAGCTGCTAAAGAACCCCGAACTGATTGCATTAAACCAAGATACGCTCGGATTACAGGCCTATGTGGTGCAGCATAAGGGCGACGGCTATGTCCTGGTAAAGGACTTTCGGAAGTTGAGAGGCACTGCGCGCGCCGTCGCTTTGTACAATCCCTCGGACACAGTATGCCGTTTTTCAGTTCCATTAAGTGCCCTTGAATATACGGGAAAGGTCAAATTGCGTGACGTAATAGCCCGTAAAGACATGAAATCCGTAACGGATAGCATTGTTATGGAGCTGCCTGCGCGAAGCGTAAAGATTCTCCTTGCCGACGGAAAACGCATAGAACCCAGTCTGTATGAGGCTGAATGGGCATACTTGCCGTGCTTCGACGCACTTGGAAAGCGTGAGAAACAGATATTGTATGCGCCCAATTCCGATGCTTCGGGAGGCGTTGTCGTGTCTTGGTTAGGCGGCAGAAAAGAGAACATAATGCAGTGGAACAATGTCTATAGCACCCTCGGCGGCGATTATAACATGCTGATTTCATACGTGCCGGCTATGCGCCGCAATCTTGAAGTGACCGTCAACGGTGTCACTACACGCTTGAATCAATTGGAGACAACAGGCACCATCGCCACCGTAACGATACCCGTCACGCTGAAACAAGGCTATAATAAGGTTGAAATGGGTAGCCCTTACAGTTGGGCGGTAGACGTTGACAAGTTTGAATTGGTGCCGCGCGGAAAATGAAACTTATACCTTATATAATATGATATGATACCTTATATAATATAATAAGGTGTAATATATAATATAATAAGGTATAGAACGGAAATAGAATTTGTGCTTTATGAAATCTTATATAATCAATATTGATATGAAAAAGACATTGTTTCTGATATTGGCATGTATCATGTCGACGGTTGTAAATGCCGGAGAGATAGAAATAAAACGGCTTACTGTAGAAGGACGGGAGTGCCCTTTGGGAATTGACGAGGTTGCTCCACGATTAGGTTGGCAGCTTTTTTCAGACAAGAAAGATGTGGTTCAGAAGTCATATCGCATAATTGTCGCTTCTTCAAAAGACCGTATTGACGCGAATATAGGCGACGTTTGGGATAGTGGCAAGGTGGTTTCCGACTCTTCACAATGGGTTGATTACAAGTCGGTTCCGCTTCTTCCGAACCGTGAATACTATTGGAAAGTAAAGGTAAACACTAATAAAGGCGCATCGGAATGGAGCAGCGCGTCACGCTGGACAACCGGTTTAATGTCTCAAGACAACTGGAAAGGCACGTGGATAGGGCTCGACTCGCTTATGGAATGGGATGCCGCTGTTCGTCATAGTCGTATCTCTTCGCGTTACATTCGCAAGACATTCAGTTTGCACAGAGCCGTAAAGCGTGCCACAATCCATATTGCCGGACTTGGGCTTTACACCTTATATATAAACGGCAAGCGCATCGGCGACGACGTATTGACACCTTTGCCGACCGATTACACGCGCTCCGTGATTTACAACACATACGATGTCACAGGCATTATTGCGCAAAATCAGACAGCGGAAAAGCCTGTTTCAGACAATGCGATAGGCGTTGTCTTGGCAGGAGGGCATTACTTTGCGCAGACGCAGAACTACCAGACAAACGTCAGGACAACCTATTCCTACCCGAAATTGATAGCTAATCTCATTGTAGAATACACCGACGGAACATCTGAAACAATATCAACCGACACTACATGGCGCCTGAATGCAGACGGCGCAGTGCGCTACGCGAATGAATATGACGGCGAGATGTTTGACGCGCGCCTATTGTTTCATGGTTGGGACACGCCTTCCTTCGATGACAGCAAATGGCGTTTCGCAAATGAAGTAAATGCGCCTGGAGGTGTGCTTCGTGGCAATTTGTCGCCTGCAATGAGCGTTTATTCAACCGAAAAGCCTGTTCGCATAAGTCGTTACAGCAATCGTTTTATAGTAGATTTCGGCACAAACAATGCCGGGCGTGTACGCTTTCGATACACGACAGCATTGGGCGACACAGTGCGAATACGTCATGCCGAGATGCTGGAAAGCGGAGACAGCACTCTGTATGTGGACAATTTGCGCTCCGCCGAGGCCACTACCTATTATATAGGTGACGGCAATCAACGTTCGTGGGCACCCGATTTCACCTTCTATGGTTTCCGTTTCGTTGAGGTAACAGGCGTGGATGATTTGCAGAAAGACGATATATCGCGTGAATTGATAGCCGACCGCATGAATGATGAAGGTACATATTTCATCGTGGAAGATACCGAATCAGACACCATTCTCAATGCAATCGTCGCTAATGCACGCCGTGGAGTGCGCAGTAACTATAAGGGTATGCCGATTGATTGTCCGCAGCGCGACGAGCGAATGCCTTGGCTTGGCGACCGTACAACGGGCTGTTTGGGAGAAAGTTACCTGCTTGACAATCATTGTCTTTATGCTAAATGGGTGCGCGATATATGCGAATCGCAGCGCGAGGACGGCAGTCTCAGCGATGTTGCCCCTGCTTATTGGCGTCTCTACAATAACAATGTCACATGGCCCGCAGCCCTTCCTTTTGCATGTGACATGCTTTATCGGCAATACGGAGACATTAGACCGATGCGTGAAAGCTATCGTTCTATAAAGAAATTCCTTGACCTTGTAAAAGAAAAACATATCAAAAACGGCATCGTAACATACGACCGCTATGGTGATTGGTGTGTTCCTCCAGAGTCGCCAGACCTTGTTCACAGCAAGGATTCGACGCGAATCACCGACGGAAGCCTTATTGCTACGGCATATTACTATTATCTTTGCCGCATGATGCAACGCTATGCTCCGTTTGTAGAAGCTGCAGATACAAGTTATTTCGCGTCTACCGCAGAAATGATGCGTAATGCTTTCAATGACGAATTCCTTATTAATGGCAATCGTTTATCATCCACTACAGAAAATAAACGTAATGCTTTCAATGACGAAATCCTTGTTAATGATAATCGTTTATCATCAACTACAGAAAATAAACGTAACGATTTTAACAACGAATACATTATTAATGGCAACTATTCCAATGGCACTGTAACTGCAAATCTGTTGCCTTTGGCAATGGATATGGTGCCTGAAGAAAGCCGAAAAGCAGTGCATGACAGACTGATTAATACCATTGTGGTTAAGAACAACACCCATATCAGTGCCGGAGTGATAGGCATTCAATGGCTTATGCGCTATCTTTCAGATACCGGAAACGGTGATATCGCCTATAAATTGGCAACGAATGAAACATATCCGGGGTGGGGTTACATGGTGAAACGAGGTGCTACCACAATCTGGGAACTATGGAATGGCGATACAGCAAACCCATCTATGAACAGCGCAAACCATGTAATGCTGCTCGGAGACCTGCTTCCTTGGTGTTACGAACGCATTGGCGGCATAATGCCGGATAATGTTCACACTGGTTTTAAGCATATCATTCTGAAACCGGATTTCACCGTCTCTCGTTTGCGTTCCGTCTCTGCCGCACACCAATCTCCATACGGTCAGATTGTGAGTGAATGGCATCGCGACGGCAAAACAATAGTCTGGAACATCACAATCCCTGCGAATACGACTGCAGAAATACATCTTCCAAACGGCAAAATAAAGCTTGTCGGCTCTGGAAAACGTACTATTAAATGTAAGGAACAATAATGGTTGTGTTAATTCAAGCGTGTTTAACAACACGTTAAACACCGCTTATCTCTTGTGCCTGTTAGCCCTTTGCTCACGGTATTTGGCTTTCTGCCTTGCAGAACCGCTGCCGTGCGCTCCTGTAATATATTTCTTTTTCTTGGCTTTGGTCTTCACCTTGCCCGATTTGTCTTCTTGTTTTGCCTTGCGGAACACTATTCCGCCACCAGCAATTATATCATCTATATCTGACATGGATAAGTCTTTATTTTAATATAAAGGGATAATTTCTCTTATACAAAGAGATAGCTTTTCTTATACAAAGAGATA
>JAUNIZ010000197.1 GCA_030523165.1 Prevotellaceae bacterium | reverse complement strand
TTATTTTACATATAAAACGTTGGGGATTTATTTTAGCTGCGCAAAAAAAGCTAAAATTGAAATAAAGGAGGGGGACAGTTGGGACAGTTGGAACAGTTATTTTCTTGCATGTATACATTCATGCAAGCCTAACCCAAAGCCACGTCAAGAACCATCATTAGGACAAAACCAGCAGAAAAACCTATTACGCCAAGGTTGGAATGTTCGCCTTCTGACATCTCTGGAATAAGCTCTTCAACAACGACATAAAGCATTGCGCCTGCTGCAAAAGCAAGAAAATAAGGCAATATAGGGGTCATGAACGAAGCAAGGAGAATGACTGCCATTCCACCGATAGGCTCTACTATGCCGCTAAGACTACCTATGGCAAACGAACGCCAACGGCTGTTGCCTGCGGCTCGCATAGGCATTGAGATTATGGCTCCCTCAGGAATGTTCTGAATGGCTATACCAAGCGACATTGCCAACGCTGCAGCTGCCGTTATGCCTACCCCGCCCTGCATTGCGCCAGCAAGCACTACGCCCACGCCCATGCCTTCGGGAAGGTTGTGGATGGTAACGGCAAGAGAGAGCATCGCTGTGCGTGAAAGATGGCTCTTGGGGCCTTCTGGTTTCGTCTCGCCAAGATGAAGGTGAGGGGTAACATAGTCGATGAACAGAAGAAAAGCCACACCGGCAAGAAAGCCCACAGCAGCAGGCATGACCGACCACTTGCCCATGTCGGCAACCATCTCCATGCCCGGTATCAGCAGCGACCATACCGATGCTGCAACCATGACACCCGACGCGAAGCCCAATAGCGTCTTTTGCACCAGCACAGGCATCTGCTCTTTCATGAAAAACACGAAAGCCGAACCTATTACGGTGCCAAGAAACGGGATTATAAGCCCAAGGATTATGCCTGTTGTCATGTATTTTTATTTTGGGGAGTAATTATATTTTGGGGAGTTAAAGGAGTTAAGGGAGTTAGAGCCTACGGCTCCAGGAGTTAAAGACAATAGTCTTGTGGATTATTGTCTAATTTTTCTATAGTGGATTATTATCTTATTATTATAGCGAAATAAACGCAAGCGACAAAGCTATTGTCTTTAACTACTTTAACTTCATTAACTCCTTTAACTCCAAAAGAAAATATCAATCAATAAACCTCCTCGTGATGTCACCATACTCGTCTATGCGACGGTCACGAAGGAATGGCCACCATCTGCGCACGTTCTCGCTATGGGCAAGATTTACGTCGATTACCTTGCAATCTTCCTCGCTCTCGGAAGCCCTATAGAGGAATTCGCCTTGTGGCCCTACAACAAACGAACTGCCCCAGAAGGCGATGCCGTTGGTCTGCGCTGAAGGGTCAGGCTCATAGCCTACACGGTTTACGGCTACTACAGGCAAGCCGTTGGCTACGGCATGGCCTCGCTGCACCGTTGTCCAAGCCTCACGCTGACGCTGCTGCTCTGCCTCTGTGTCGCTGCTTTCATAGCCTATGGCTGTAGGGTAAATCAGCATTTCCGCGCCTTGCAGAGCCATCAGACGGGCAGCTTCAGGATACCACTGGTCCCAGCAGACAAGCACTCCAAGACGGCCTACCGACGTGTCTATAGGGTGGAAGCCCAAGTCGCCTGGGGTGAAATAGAACTTCTCGTAATAGGCAGGGTCGTCGGGAATGTGCATCTTGCGGTATTTTCCCGCTATAGTTCCGTCACGCTCTATCACCACTGCAGTGTTATGATACAAGCCTGCAGCGCGTTTCTCGAAGAGAGACGTTACAATGACGATGCCCAGTTCCTTTGCCAGCTTGCCGTAGAACTCGGTAGACTTGCCAGGCACAGGCTCGGCAAGGTCGAAGTTTGCCACGCTTTCCACCTGGCAGAAATATAGCCCGTTATGCAGTTCCTGAAGCACTACAAGCTCTGCACCGTCGTTTGCTGCCTTTCTGATAGAGATGGCAAGACGCTGCATGTTGTCTTCCATGTCGGAAGTGTTGTGCTGCTGTATTATTCCTATCTTCATGTTTCTTCCTATTTCTTTATTGTTTATGTCAATGTTGCTTATATCAGCCTCTTTGATACTCTTTTATTCTGCTCACGTTAACCTCTGCTGGGTACTGCATGGTGCAGCAATGCAGCGAACCGTGCTGACGCACAACCGTAAGGCTGTCAATGGGAACAAGCTCACGATCAGGGAACGCCTCGCCTATCACCATTGCAGCCTCTGCGTCGTTTTCAGGCTGGTTATAGGTAGGATATATCACTGCTCCGTTTATAACCACGAAGTTGGCATAGGTGGCAGGCAGACGGTCGTCACCGTCATATACTGCATCGGGCATAGGCAGACGCAACAGGCGGTAAGGCTCGCCTGTCATTGTGCGAAACGTAGCCAGCTGCTGTTCCATTGCCTTGAGGTCATTGTAATGGGCGTCTGCCGTATCGTCGCACCCTATATATAATAAGGTGTTGTCGGGCGCTGTGCGCACAAGCGTGTCGATATGGCCGTCGGTATCGTCGCCTTCCAGATGGCCGTAGTCTATCCACACTACCCTTTCGGCATGAAGAAAAGCCTTCAGACGCTCTTCTATATCATTGCGCTCAAGCGGCTGGTTGCGGTTAGGCGCAAGCAGACAGCAGCTTGTAGTGAAGACAGTACCGCAGCCGTCGCTCTCTATAGAGCCTCCTTCGAGCACGAAATCATTATGGTTTTCATATTTCCCGTTAATCACCCTGCGCTCGTAAAGGCTTCTGTTTATGGCATTGTCGAGCGTAGAAGGGAACTTCTCTCCCCAGCCGTTGAAACGGAAATCAAGCAAATGTGGCTCATGCTCTGCCTCTGTAAGCGTGATGAAGGCATGGTCTCTAGCCCATGTGTCGTTGGTAGGGCATTGGTGAAACACCACTTTTGCCAGTTGTTCGTCTGACAATCTGTCAGCCAACAGAGCCTTTACCTTGTCTGCATCGGGCGTTACCACAATGAGTTTCTCGTGTCTTGTTATGGCGTCAGCCATATCCAGATAGACAGAATATATATCTTCAAGATAGTCTTTCCAGTCGGTTCCCTCGTGGGGCCATGTCAGCTGGATTGCGCTTTGTTCTGCCCATTCCGCAGGCAATATTATGTTGTTGTTCATGACGCTATTTACCTATATATAACAAAAAGGCTTGCTGCAGCCCCGATTCACTTTACAAAGATATAACAAGTCTGACTAAAAAACAAACAAAACGTGCTATTTATTACAAAAACGTGTCAGTGTGCGCCTTAACATTGACCTATATCAACCAGATTGACGAACGTCAAAATAGACGTATATTAATCGTATTTTTACCCATCAGCTATTGTGGCACTCTGAAAATGGCATTATCTTTGCATCAGAAAACAACGAAACAAGGATAACGGATGTGATGATACATCCTACATGTAAAATTAACGATAGGAAAGGTAAAAAGATTATGAAACGTATTGTAAACAGGATTTTGGATAACAAAAAGTTCAACAAGTATTGTGTGAACGTATTGAAAATGTACAACTACGGACGCGTAAACACTCCAGTGTAACGATAACGTAGAACGAAAGAAACGGGCTGGTTATATGGCGGGAGCTATAAAATCAGCCCGTTTTTTATTGCATTTATGCACGATTTTTCATGCATATACTCCCTTTTTCTTGTATATTTCGCTAAAATGCGCTAACTTAGCGGCATTATGAAAAAGACCACACTATCATTTATATGCTGCATTTTGCTTGCAGCGCTCTATTCATGCAACGTAAGTGACAAGCACAAGCCGCTGGTTGCGGGCATTCAGAAGATTGTTGAAAAGGAAACAGGCGTATCGCTTGACATAGACAACAGCGGATATGCGGAAGGCAGTTCCACAAGCCAGACGGAGAAACTAGAGATTCCTGCAACGCTGAACGGCACTCCAGAACAGATATTGTACAGAACTGGATATACGGCTTCTTACAACAAGACTACAAAACTGCCCAATTGGGTGGCGTGGCACTTGACTGCAGCGAACACCAAAGGCGACGTAAAGAGACCACGCAAGGCGTTTCACGAAGACGAGGATGTGCCAGAGCCAAGAGCTACTGACGGCGACTACTATAACTCTGGTTTCGACCGTGGACACATGTGCCCTGCTGCTGACAACAAATGGAGTGAAGACGCTATGTATCAGTCGTTTCTGTTCACAAACATGTGCCCTCAGAACCACAATCTGAACATAGGCGACTGGAACGAAATGGAGAACGCATGCCGAAAATGGGCAAAGAAATTCGGCGATATATACATTGTCTGTGGACCTATATTATATAAGGGCAAGCACAAGACCATAGGCAGCAACAAGGTTGTTGTTCCCGAAGCGTTCTTCAAGGTTGTGCTGTGCATGAACGGCACGCCAAAGGCTATCGGCTTTATCTACAAGAACCAGGCAGGAAACAGACCTAAAGGCGACTATGTAAACACTATCGACCAAGTGGAAAGAATAACCGGCTATGACTTCTTCCCTGCCCTGCCCGACGATATAGAAGAGAAAGTTGAAGCCAGCTGCAACCTTGACGACTGGATGGAATAAGGGAAAGACTGAACAAAACTATGTTTTAGCATGCGTAAAACTATGCTTTGTTATGCGTAAACGATATGTTTCCGTTGGACAAACAATAGTTTTCCGAAACCTGATTACAGCAAATGGCACCCACAACACGTATGGATGCCATTTCCTATATATAAACCTATTGATAATATGCCTATTTTATTACGCTTAGAACGTCTTCTACAATCTGCTCTTCAGTAAGGTGATTGTCAAGAAGAAGCTTGTTTACGTCGTATCTGTCGTATAGAGCCTTGCGCACACCGAAGTTTATTGTCTTCATGTCTGACGAGCCATAGAAGCGGCTAATGCGCTCTCCGAAACCACCGTCTATGCTTCCGTCTTCAAGCGTAATTACCAGTTTGTGGTCTGTTTTAAGGCTTTCAAGCATTTCTTCGTCTAAGCCTGACACGAAGCGAGGATTGATGAGCGTTGCGTCAATGCCCTTGTCTGCAAGCATGGAAACCACCTTCTCGCCCTTCTGATAGAAGTCGCCAAGCGCGATAACTGCCACTGTATCACCCTTCTTAGCCATCTTGAACGTGTTCAGACGGCTGTAGTCGGTGTCGTAAGCCTCATCGCTGTGAGCGACAAGAGCCTCTGGTATGCGCACTGCCACAGGGTATTCAGTCTGCGCAATAGCCCAGTCTTCCATAGCGACGAACTCTTCCCATGTTGTCGGGGCAAGGTAGACGAGGTTAGGAATATGGCTCAGCATAGGAATATCGAAGAAACAGATGTGTGTGATGTCGTTCATTCCATGCACAGAAGCGCCAATAACGTTGATTACGGCAGGGTTTCCGTTCACGCACAGGTCTTGCGCCAGCTGGTCGTAGGTGCGCTGTATAAACGTAGCGTATGTGCTATATACAGGGCGTGCCCCACCCTTTGCTATACCGGAAATCAATGCTACAGCCTCCTCTTCGGCTATGCCCACATCTACATATTGCGCTCCAAGCTGCTTGCGTGTTTCGGGGTTGAAGCCAAGACTTGCAGGAACTGCAGACGAAACAGATACAAGCAGAGGGTCGTTCTTTATCTTTTCTACAAGATATTTGCCCACAAGATGAGGGAAATATTCATAAGCTCCACCATCGCCCATAGGCTTCAGATTGCCCGTTTCCAGTTCAAAAGGCATGCTCCAGTGGAATCTCTCCTTGTTTTCTACCGCTGGCTTGAAGCCATGCCCCTTCTCTGTGTGGATATGGACAACTATCGGACGGTCAATGTCTTTCACGCTTTCAAACGCAGAAACCAATGAATTGATGTCGTTTCCGTCAGCTACATAGATATAATCAAGCCCCATAGCCTTGAAGAAATTCAGCTCTGCCTTGCCGTTTGTCTCGCGAAGAAGCTTCAGATTACGGTATATACCTCCATGATTCTCCGCTATAGACATCTCATTGTCGTTCACTATGATAATGATGTTAGTGCCAATCTCTGCTGCCATGTCAAGACCTTCAAACGCCTCGCCACCGCTAAGAGAGCCGTCGCCGATTACCGCTATGACATTCTCCTTGCCGCCTTTCATGTCGCGCGCCTTCTGCAAGCCTGTAGCAAGAGCTACAGACGTTGACGTGTGGCCTATCTCGAACTCGTCATATACAGGCGATTCGGAAGGTGAACTATAGCCGGAAACCTCATCGAAACGCTCTTCATCAAGATAGCCGAAAGCACGACCGGTTAGCATTTTGTATGGATATATCTGATGTGAAACGTCGAAAACAACCTTGTCTTCTGGTATGTCGAACACATGAACAAGTGCAACCGTAGCTTCTGTTATCCCTAGATTTGGACCGACATGCCCGCCGTGGTTGCTCACACGGTTAAGTATTCCGTCACGAACTTCGTCAGCCAATGTTTCCAATTGCTCTATCGAAAGGTTCTTAACGTCTTTCGGAGCTTTAATCTTTTCTATATACATAATACCTGTCTGTTTAACTTTACGCTTGCAAAGTTACAACAAACAGGCATTATTCGATGTAGATATTTTACCGCAATAAGTATATATAATACTGAATTTATGAAAAACCCTATAAAAGATATTGTCAGATTTATATTAATAAACAAGCCATCATCTAACTTGTCTTTTTGTTATTAACTCACT
>JAUNIZ010000196.1 GCA_030523165.1 Prevotellaceae bacterium | reverse complement strand
AAAGCATAGCTTTCCTTTAAGGAAAACATGCTTTATTATTGGCGATGTGTATGCATAAGGTATATAGTCTAATGACGGAATAGGGTCGGTTACAAAGAAATTCGCTACCTTACCTATAGAAATAGAGCCATAGTCACGACTTAAATCCATAACATAAGCACCGTTTATTGTTGCTGCATTAATGGCTTCAGATGGCAAAAGACGAAGTTTTATGCAAGCCAACGACACCACAAACTTCATGTCTCCTGACGGAGTTGAACCTGGATTATAATCACTTGCAACGGCTATTCCAAGCCCTTCGTCTATCATCTTGCGTGCCTTAGCGTAAGGCATATTAAGGAAAAACGATGTTCCAGGAAGTATTGTCGGCATGGTATCACTCTCTTTCAGAACAGCTATCTCATGTTCTGTAGCACTTTCCAAATGGTCTACCGACAATGCGCCATGAGCAACACCTACATCAACACCACCAGAAGCAGCCAACTCGCAGGCATGTATCTTTGGTCTCATTCCCCACTTTGCAGAGGCTTCAAGTATTCTACTTGTATCTTCAGGGCTAAAGAAACCTTCATCGCAAAATACATCTACAAAGTCTGCAAGATGTTCGCGCCCTACTTCAGGAATCATTTCGTTGATTATCAGATCTACATATTGTGACATCGAATATTGTCTTCCTACTGCATGGGCACCCAAAAACGTTGACACTATACGGGCATCTGTGCTTTCCTTTATGCGCTGTATTACCCTAAGCATCTTCAGTTCGTCTTCTGTATTAAGCCCATAACCGCTTTTTATCTCAATACAACCAGTGCCTTTAGCTATGACTTCCTTTACACGCACCATAGCCTGACTATATAGTTCGTCTTCGCTAAGAGCATGCAAATGGTCTGCAGAGTTAAGTATTCCGCCCCCTCTACGTGCTATTTCTGCATAAGAAAGACCGTTTATCTTATCAACAAACTCGCCTTCACGACTACCAGCATAAACAATATGTGTATGTGAATCGCACCACGAAGGCAACACTGCTCCTCCTTTAGCATCAAACATTTCATCGCAAGGAATATCTTCTGCTGATAGTTCGGACATGCTTCCAAATGACTTGATATAGCCATTATCTACAAGTAGATACGCGTTATTGATAGTTTCAATACGGCTCTGCTCCTTGCCTTTAAGAAGAAGCGTGTCAGGAGATGTTATACCTGCAAGGATTGATATGTTTGTTATTAAAAGGCGCATTCAGCAATTGATATATATTATAATAAGGTATAGGTGGTTCTTGATTTATATAGCCATATTCCGTCTGTTATGTTCTCAAAAAATCAATTGAACGTTTGATGTAAGGATACATAACTTCATCGTTTACGATAAAAGGCACTACCTTACGGTATCTCTCATATATGTCTTCAATAACTGGCGATGATTTTAACGGTCGACGGAAATCCAACGCTTGCGCAGCATTGAAAAGCTCTATAGCCAATACACGTTCTGTGTTAAGCACCACCTTATATAATTTAATGGCAGAGTTAGCTCCCATGCTCACATGGTCTTCTTGCCCTTGACTTGAAGGAATGCTATCTACTGAAGAAGGTGTACATAGGCTTTTGTTAAGGCTTACTATAGACGCTGCCGTATATTGCGTTATCATAAAGCCACTATTAACACCAGGGTTGGCAACAAGGAAACTTGGCAAGCCTCGTGTACCTGATACCAGTTTATATATTCTACGTTCAGATATGTTGGCGAGTTCACTAATGGCTATAGAAAGGAAATCCATCGGCAAGGCAATAGGCTCTCCATGAAAGTTACCAGCAGATATTATCAAGTCTTCATCTGGGCATACCGTCGGGTTATCAGTAGCGGAGTTTACCTCAATGTCTATCACTGACTTAACGTAATCTATGGTATCCTTTGCCGCTCCATGCACTTGAGGAACGCAACGGAATGAATATGGGTCTTGCACATACGACTTTGCCTGTTCAACAAGCTCACTTCCTTCAAGCAGTTTCATTATGTTTGCAGCAGTATCAAGAATGCCTTTATGAGGGCGAACAAGGTGAACAGCTTCCGTAAACGGTTCTACCAATCCACAATAAGCATCCAATGACATTGCTGCAATCTTGTCTGCCCATTGGCTTAGTCTTTGTGCCTGAAGCAACGACCATACGGCAAAGGCACCCATATTCTGTGTTCCGTTAAGCAGAGCCAAACCTTCTTTTGAGCCTAACTCTATCGGTTTCAATCTCAGTTTACGAAGCAACTCTGCGCCACTTAATATCTTTCCTTTATACTCTGCTTCGCCCAGTCCAAGCATAGGCAATGCGAGATGAGCCAATGGAACAAGGTCTCCAGATGCTCCCAATGACCCTTGCATGTAGACAACAGGATATATATCATTGTTAAAGAAATATATCAGCCTTTCTACAGTTTCCACTTTACAACCAGAATATCCATAGCTCAGTGACTGAATCTTTAGAAGAAGCATTATCTTTACTATCTCATTCGGAACTCTATCGCCCGTTCCGCAAGCATGAGACATTACTAGATTCACCTGCAACTTCGCCAGATGGTCTTTGCCTATCGATACGTTGCACAATGAGCCGAAACCTGTTGTCACTCCATATATAGGAGAATTGTTCTCGGCAATCTTCTTGTCAAGATATTCACGACAACTCTTTATACGTTTACGAGCATCATCGCTCAATTCCAATTTATATCCGTTGGCAATAATTTCACCTATTCTTTCAATAGTAAGGTGGTCGGCAGATATCTGGTGTATCATAAAGATTGTATTTTAAATGTTAATGTTTTAATGTAGAAGACAGTGGCTTAGAGAGAGCGAAAACTTAATAATCCGACTTAAAAGTCAAGAATACTATCGTCAACAATATTAGGCATTGTTACCGTAAGGCCTGGTGTGCGCGACATTTCTCTTTCTATGCTCATCATTGAACCTTTGTTTCGTGCCCAGCTACGGCGTGCTATTCCATTGTTTACATCCCAGAAAAGCATTTCACGGATATAGCGTTCCGAATCTTCACTTCCGTCAATCACCATTCCGAAACCACCGTTTATTACTTCTCCCCAGCCTACTCCACCACCGTTATGCAACGATACCCATGTAGCGCCACGGAAAGAATCGCCTATTACATTCTGCACTGCCATATCGGCACAATACTGGGAACCGTCATAAATGTTGCTTGTTTCACGGAAAGGAGAATCCGTTCCCGACACGTCATGATGGTCTCTGCCGAGCACAACAGGCCTTGTTATCTCACCTTTTCTTATTGCTTCGTTGAAAGCAAGGGCTATCTTCGTGCGTCCTTCTGCATCTGCATATAGTATGCGAGCTTGAGAACCTACGACTAACTTGTTCTTTCCTGCCTCGCGAATCCAATGTATATTGTCATCCATCTGGCCTATTATTTCCTCTGGAGCAGTCTTTCTTATCTCTTCAAGCACCTCAGCAGCTATGCGATCTGTAGTTTCCAGGTCTTTCGGATTGCCCGAAGAGCAAACCCAACGGAACGGTCCAAAGCCATAATCAAAGAACATTGGTCCCATTATATCCTGCACATAAGACGGATAACGGAACTTTCCGTCTTTGCCTAATATATCTGCTCCTGCCCTTTTTGACTGTAGAAGGAAAGCGTTTCCATAGTCGAAGAAATACATTCCACGCTCAGTAAGCCTATTGATAGCAGCCACCTGACGACGCAAAGACGCCTGAACACGTTCACGAAACTCGTCTGGAGCATCAGCCATCATGCGCTTTGATTCCTCCAAAGTCATTCCTACTGGATAATAACCACCTGCCCACGGGTTGTGCAAAGATGTCTGATCGCTGCCTAAATCTACCTTTATGTTTTCATCGGCAAGACGTTCCCACAGGTCAACCACATTGCCCACGTATGCCATAGACACAGTTTTACGTTCGGCAACAGCATTCTTTATGGCAGGTATAAGTTCGTTCAAGTCAGAGTGAAGCTCATCTACCCAGCCCTGGTCATAACGCTTTTGCGCGGCTTTGGGATTTATTTCCGCAACGACACTCACCACTCCAGCTATGTTTCCTGCCTTCGGCTGAGCGCCAGACATGCCGCCTAATCCAGAAGAAACAAAAAGCATGCCATGAATATCCTTTTGGTTTGGATTGTCTTTCATCTGCTTTCTTGCAGCATTAAGCACGGTAATGGTAGTGCCATGCACTATGCCTTGAGGCCCTATATACATATATGAACCTGCCGTCATCTGCCCATACTGGCTCACGCCAAGTGCATTCATGCGTTCCCAATCGTCTGGTTTTGAATAGTTAGGTATCACCATTCCGTTCGTAACCACTACTCTTGGCGCATTCTTATGCGAAGGAAAAACACCTAAAGGATGCCCCGAATACATCACAAGCGTCTGTTCATCGGTCATTTCGCTAAGGTATTTCATCGTCAGAAGATATTGCGCCCAGTTCTGAAATATGGCTCCGTTGCCACCATATATAATAAGTTCATGAGGATGCTGTGCTACTGCTGGGTTAAGATTGTTCTGAATCATCAGCATTATAGCAGCTGCCTGCTCCGAGCGATGCGGGTATTCGTCTATCGGTCGGGCATACATCTCATAGCGAGGGCGAAATCTATACATATATATACGCCCATATCGTTCAAGCTCTTCCTTAAATTCCTTCACCAGTTCGGCATGGAATTTCTTCGGAAAATAACGCAACGCATTGCGCAAAGCAAGCTTCTTTTCCTCGTCTGTCAGAATGTCCTTGCGCTTAGGCGCATGGTTTATATTCATGTCGTAGGGCATCGGCTCTGGCAAAACATCTGGTATACCAGCACGTATCTCGTCTGCAAACTTACTCATATAGGTAATTTTTAGGGTTATTATATTAGAACAGGCATCGGTTTGAGTATTTGATAATCAACCTATCCTATCGTCTACTGCTTTAATAATATATGCTTCTGCATTTATAGCCTCATCAATGAGACGGTTCGCCTCATTGACTAACGCCTCGGCTTGCTCCTTGTCTTTCAAAGAAGAAGCGTTGATCTTGACATTCATACCAGCTCCCAACACTGCGCTACGTGCTGCAAGAGCACCCACTCCAGCATCGGAAACGCTATTCGGATTGCCCGTTTCTACCATCGCACGGCATAGTTCAAATATCTTAGAAGCAGTTTTCATAGTCTGCAATGGCACTTGCGCTGCAAACAAAGTGGCCTCCTGAATAGCCTCAGAGCGCAGACGCTTGTCTTCATCAGTATTTTTCGGCATTGCAAAAGCAGACATTATCTTGTTGAAAGCCTCTGTATCTTCGTCAACAAGATGCAGAAGTTCGGTTTCAAGTTCCATTCCCTGTTGTGCATAACGGCTGAACTCTTCCCAACGGTCATCCCATCCTGGCTTATGACTAGACAGATTAGCGACCATAGTAGCAAGCGATGCACCAAGCGCACCCATATATGCCGACACCGAACCACCACCAGGAGCAGGCGATTCGCGTGCCGTTTCATCAGCGAAACCTTTTACCGTAAGGTCAACCAATGACTTTCCTTTAGCCTTGTCTGCTTCAAGAAGATACTCTATAACCTTCTCTTCTGGCTTGAAAGGGCGCAGGTCATCGAGCCCCATCGACTTTATCGCTATGCGTATAATATCTTCTTTCGGTATTCCCGTTGAACGGTGCTGCTTGCGAAGGAAATGATTTCCTGCTTCTATCAGCGTGCGTTCTGGGGTAAGACCTACTATTTCAGTTCCCGTAACTCTTAGCCCTCTTTCCTGTGCTGCACGGCAAACCTCGTCGAAAGCCACATGCAGAGGCGTTACGTTGATATTGGTTATGTTCATTGAAACCTGGGCTATGCCATATTCTTCAATATACCAGCCTATAGCCTTAGTAGATTTCAGCGTTCCAGGAAGCATGATAACGTTGCCGTTTTCATCGTGGCAAACCTTGCCCGTAATAGGGTTTCCTTCACGCTTAGGCCTACCTTTCTCTCTAACGTCAAATGCTATGGCATTGGCTCTTCGTGTAGAAGTAGTGTTCAGATTGAAGTTAACGGCAATGAGAAAATCGCGTGCGCCAACCACTGTGCAGCCAGTTCTGGCAATACTTTCATCGTATGGGCGTGTGCCGAAGTCAGGAGCCTTTGCCTTGTCTGCAAGCTTTTCGGCTATCGCCTCATATTCTCCTTCACGGCAAACGGCAAGGTTCTTGCGCTCAGGCGTGAACGCTGCTGCCTCGTAACAATAGCATGGAATAAAGAGTTCGGTAGCTATACGCACAGCAAGCTTACGTGCAAGCTCGGCACACTCCTCTAATGTGATGCCGCTAACAGGCACTAAAGGCAAAACATCTGTAGCTCCGATTCTCGGATGTGCGCCATGATGATGACGCATATCTATCACTTCGCCCGCTTTCTTAACGGCTTTAAAGGCAGCCTCAACAATAGCCGAAGGCTCTCCAACGAATGTTACAACGGTGCGATTGGTAGCTTCTCCTGCGTCAACGTCAAGGAGTTTCACGCCTTCACATGCCTCTATTACATCGGTAATCTGCTTAATTATCTTCATGTCGCGCCCTTCGCTGAAGTTAGGAACGCACTCTACTATCTGAATCTTTCTCGCCATAGCTAAGCTTATAATAAGGTTATACTCCTACAAAGATAGCTATTTTGCATAAAAGACGCAAG
>JAUNIZ010000195.1 GCA_030523165.1 Prevotellaceae bacterium | reverse complement strand
GGAGTATTGAGCAACATATCAGCGTGGGCTCTTAGGTTTTTCATCATTTTCTCTTCCTTACAGAGATTGTAAAGGTCTATATACGTCTGACCACAGCAATAGTCATCAGCATCACGGGTAGCTGTTCCATTACGTGGAGTCCACTCATGGAAGTCAGCCCAAGAATACATATAATCGAAATATTCCTTCTGTGGATATATAGAATAAAGAGCCGATAATCCCTCAAAGTACACTGCACGTGTCCACAATGAGCTTGGACGCAGTTTCTTTACGAAAGTTGCGGTACGAGGGTCCGGGTATTTTTTCATAAAATATCCGTTTACTTTCACTAAGGTTTTAAGTAAGTCCTTACGGTCTGGTGTTTCGCCTGCGAACAATGTTCCTACGGCAAGCAACAAACAAGCCATGCTTAAAAAAAATCTTTTCATCTTCAATTCTTTTATTCAGAAAGACCGGCAATGCAGTCTTAGGTTAATAATCTATTTGTTATGTTATTAGTTTACCTATATTATAGTTTACATGTATTCAGGAATACTATTCTGTAATCCTTACGTTCTCAGTATCTACAGTCATAACCTTCTTTATGCCTTCTTGAACGGGAGCTTTCAAGTCTATAATAGATACATTCTTGACATCATCCAGTTTCACAGCAGGGCGATAGTCAGGTTTTATAGTAGAGAATGCAACGTGGTTAACATCAAGTCCGTCAACGTGACGGGCAAACAAACCATAAGCTGGAGTCGGGCCTGCAAATCTTGGTTCTGGATAATGTGTACTCTGTTCCCGATACTCACGGTCTGCAAATTCACGTTCACCTCCACCTCTATACTGAATACGGATATTGTCCAATGCTATATTCTTTACCGGATACCCTGGCATGCCTGTTATGATTATTCCTGCAAGGGAATCCACATCATCAGCAATGACGTTGCTTATCTGTATTCCAGAGGCAGAAGACACATCGGTTATTTCTTCCGGTCCACGATTGCGGCAACCTGTCGTGATATAAATAGGATAATGGTGTACGTGACTCATGGTTATGTTGTCTACGACTATATTCTCCATACGTCCACGGTCTACTTCCTCAAACGCCAATCCGCTACTATACATAAAGGTACAGTTGCTTATAGCAATGTTACGATAGCCGCCATTTGATTCAGTACCGAGTTTCAGTCTTCCGCATACCCAGTTTACTTTCTCTGGCTGATATGTTCCGTCTAAAAGAGTGCCTAGTTTATAACCAGTAATAACGCAATTGGTTATTGCTATATGTTCACACAGAACAGGTTTCTTCAATGCATAAGAACTTTTAAGAACGACACCGTCATCTGTTGGAGTATTTACCTTGCAGTTGCTGACTGTTAGATATTTACAGCAGTCTATATCTATTCCGTCACGATTAGTATCTATTATAACATTGTCAATAGTACCTATATCGCAACCGGTAAGTATAATTCCAAAGTGTCCGCCACGGAAAATTGTTATATCTCTTATAAGAACATTACGGCAACTCTTAAAGGCAATGGCCTTATCTCCCGTTCCTATGTTTCCACCCTTAAGATTTCCTGCTTCTTCAGTATCGTGTTTGGTAAGCCCGTCTCCATCTATACGTCCTCTACCTGTTATGGATATGTTCTCTTGTCCTACGGCATAGATAAGACTATTATGGAAATAAGTATGTCCACCATCCTGATATGCAGGACCTTCCCATGGTTCTGCTTCATCATAAGCCTTCATTGATGCCGGGGCAGCCAATATCGTAGCACCTGAAACCATATGAAGTTCCACGTTGCTTTTCATTCTTATACTACCACAAAGATATGTTCCTGCAGGCAGAACAACACGACCTCCACCATCTGCAACACATTTTTCTATTGCGCGGTTTATTGCTTCATGGTCAAGTGTAGTGCCATTTCCTACAGCACCGAAGTCTTTGACATTATAATCGCCTGCAGCATAAGTGCAGATTGAAATAAGAAGCGTCAGTAAAAAGAATGTCCTTTTCATAATCGTTTAGGAAATAATCATGTATATAGATAATGCTATGTGCATCACAATAACCAAGAATAGTTTAACGTAATGTTCTATGCAACTTATCTTTTGCAAAGATATATAAGAATGTCTTTACCTAAATAGAAAATTGTGCCTAAGACATGCAAAATCATTCATTTTGCATGTCTTCATCGCTTTTATCGCCTTTCTGGTAGGCAGAAGGAGGCACTCCGAACTGCTTTTTGAAACATTTGCTGAAATAGAAAGGATCATCAATACCAACCTTATATGATATTTCAGAAACGGTATATTGGTTTTCCAAAAGCAGCTCTGCAGCCCTCTTCATACGCACAATCCTTATATATTCATTAGGAGTATAGCCTGTAACGCCTTTCACTTTACGGAAGAAAACTGTGCGTCCCATGTTCATCATCTCAGCAAACTTGTCTACCGAGAACTGTGCATTAGACAATTCATGTTCCATTATACGTGACATTCGGTCGGCAAAAAGCTTATCCTGTTCTGTAGAACACAATGCCGGACGTACTGATTTCAAGTCGTTAGAGAATTTTTCACGAAGTTTTTCCCTTTGTTCTATTAGCTTAAATACACAAGTAAGCAGCAGTTGCGTACTGAAAGGCTTAGGTATATATGCGTCTGCGCCACTTTCCATTCCTTCCATCTTGCTTTCTGTAGTATTCAATGCCGTCAGAAGAATAACTGGTATATGACTTGTATTAAAGTCATCTCTAAGATGTTTGGTCACTTCATAGCCATTCATAACAGGCATCATAATATCTGAAATAACCAAATCCACATCGGATTCCTTTGCTTTTTCAAGTCCTTCTTTACCGTCTGAAGCCGACTCTACCTCAAAATAAGGTTTCAATTCGTCGCAGACAAAGTCTCTAACGTCATTGTCATCCTCTATTACTAGCACCTTCCGCTTGTTCAACGGCTTTACAAACTTTGGTTCTTCCGCTTTGTTTTCCTTTTCTTTGACCAGTTCTTCCATTTCCTTTTGATGCTGAGCTTCCTCTTTTAAAAGGACATTGTCAGGCACAAGGAAATCTTTCTCTTCATAAACAGATGAATCTGTAGATAATGTAACCGTGAATATTGAGCCACCGCCAGGGTTCTCGTCATACACAATCGTACCCTTATGTACATTTACCAGCTCGCGTGTAAGATGCAATCCAATACCAAAACTGTCGCCAGAATAGTTGCTTTGCATAAAACGGCTGAACAACTCTTTGCGCTTTTCCTCTGAAATACCGACACCAGAATCTATTACCTTTATTATAATATGTGTCTCTGTTTCATCCAAATCAGCCACTAGCTTTATTGTTCCGCCAGAAGGAGTATATTTGAATGCATTAGACAATAGGTTATAAACTATCTTGTCGATATGTCTTTTATCAACAAACATCTGGTATGATGTAAGTTTTGATTCAAACGTATAGTTTATTGCCTTGGATTCAGAGGAATCAATAAAGCTGTCAAATATATCATGCAATAAGGCTATTACATTTACCTTCTCCAAAGAAAGAGACAACTTATTGTTCTGCATCTTACGGAACTCAAGCAGCTGATTTATCAATCGCAACATACGCTGCGTGCTCTTATCCATTATCTTCACAGAGTTTGAAAGTTCCTTTGGGAATTTTCCTGACTTGTTAATCTTTTCCAGAGAACCTTGGATAAGCGTTAGCGGTGTACGGAATTCATGTGATATATTTGTAAAGAACACTAGCTTGTATTTCGTAAGACTTTCCTCAAGACGTATCTTGTTGCGCAAGCTATTCATATTTCTAACCGTACGGAAAACAATATATCCTATTACGATTACCAATATTATATATATTAGAAACGCCCAAACACTTAGATAGAATGGAGGCGCTACAACTATCTTCATTACCGCATCGTCACTCCATATACCTAAAGCATTGCATGCCTTTGCATGTAGATAATATGTTCCAGGGCTTAGATTCTTGTATGAAACGTATGAACTTGTGGAAGGAGTGCTCCATTCCTGGTCATAGTTCTCAAGCTTATATGTATATTTCACATCGTCAGCGCCAGAATAATCAAACGTAGATAATTCTATTGTAAATGTATTCTGTGAATTTTCAAGGTTTATCTCATCGATATACGACAACGCTCCTTCTATCGGCGAGTCGGAATCGTTAGCTCTTACAGAGACTCCGTTTATCTTTAAGTCAGTATATGTTACTTGAACGTCAGTTGAAGAACGCTGAACCATATCCGGGTCTATAAGAACTAAGCCATAGTTAGTTCCTACTAGCAACTTTCCGTTGTCGAGTTTCAATACGGAATTCTCGCTATAGACGTTTCCCATAGTATATTGCGAGAAGAAATAGTTCTCGAAAGTATTGGCTTCAGGGTTGAAACGAGACATTCCATATTCCGTCGGTACCCATAGCGTTCCTTTGTTGTCTTCTACTATAGTCTGCACCATGTTGCTTACAAGACCATTGTCAACGTTGTAGTTATCGAACTTTAGTTTAGAATAGTCCTTATTCTTGTTATCACAAACGGTCAATCCAGAACCAGGAGTGGCTAACCAAATCTTGCCAGTGTGGTCTTGCATTATATAACGAATCTCTTCCGTAAGCAACGAACTATTGTTTGAATCATAAAAATAATAAGCCTTAGGGTCCTTAATCAACTTGTCTGGGTTAAAGACAAACAGACCTCCGCTTGTTCCGAGCCATATCCAGCCATTGTTATCTTGAAAGAGACATCTTACCTCTTGCTTGGTATAATAGTTCTGAGAGAAGTTTCGGAATTTGTAACTGCCGTCTTTCTGTTTCAAGGCAAGATTCAAGCCTCCACCGAAAGAGCCTATCCATATACGCCCTTTATTGTCTTTCAACATGCAGAACAAACGGTTGCTGCTGATAGAACCAGGCTTATCGTCATGCTGATATTTACGGTCACCGACATAAAGACCTTTCTCTCTAGTACCTATAAGCATGTTTCCGTCAGAGTCTTCGCTTAGGCCATAGATGTTTACATCATAGTGTTGCTCATTCTTTAATACAGACATGTCGCTGCTATATGTATAAACTCCACCTGCTCTAGTACCTATTTTAATATCACCATTCTCTGCACGATAAACCATACGTATTGTGTTTGAACGGTCCATACGTGATGGAGATTCCGGGAAAATACGCGTTATGCCTTCATTCATCACAAACAATCGTGACAAGCCTCCATATTCTGAACTTACCCAAATGCCACCGGAACGGTCTTTAAGTATTGCCTGAAGATAATTTGAAACTATCGGCGAGTTAGTGTCGTTGCCTGCAGTAAAGTGCTGCATCGTACCTGTTGTGGTATTATATACGAACAAACCGTTGCCGTATGTGGTAATCCATACCAGCCCACGGTCGTCTCTGACAATGTGGTAACGCTCCATGTCTATAAAACCTACGCTGTTTTCTGGCATCATCTGGAACGTTTTCATCGTCTTACCATCATAGTAGCGAAGCACACCTGTCTTGTTTGCAATCCATCTTCCACCCTTATTGTCAGACATAACCGAAGCGTTCTTTATGTCCCACATGCCTTCATTGCGTGTTATCTTGTCCGTTTTGAAATCTACGGAATACGATCCAGATGTAGTAAAGAATATCAAACGGTCGTCAAGCGAAAAACGTCCTGTGCTCTCTTCGTCTTTAGCAAGGTTTATATGTCCTACCTTATGAAGTTTTTCTCCATGCGCAGCAAAAAGGTTTCCATCTTCTGTGAAGAAATAATTTATGTCTTTCCACTTGCCAACTGTTGTAAAATTGTAGTGCCCGTCAATCAGTGTCAATGTGGTATCAGCGTACACATAAAGCCCTTTGCCCGTACCTATCCACACAGAACTTTCGTCTTTCTTATAGACAAAGTTTACCTTTTCTGTTCCAAGCCGTTCTTTACCAAAATATTCAGATTCAAAATTGCCATCGTTATATACGATTTTCATTGCGCCGTCATCACCGCTCCATAGCCATACTCCAGTACTGTCTGTCTGCAACATGCGACTAAACTTGTACTTATTATATGTTCCGTTACCCGTAAAATCAACAAAACAGTCACGCTTCAGGTCATAACAACTATAAGAATTGGAGTTTGTCGATACCCAAAGAAGCCCATTGCTGTCTTCATTTATATAACGTACACGATTGTCCATCAGCGTTATTCCGCCGTCTTGCTTACGAAACGTGATAAAATTAGTACCGTCATAGCGACTTAAACCGTTGAGTGTGCTTAACCAAATAAAGCCTTTGCTGTCCTGATACATCTCACGAATAGAGTTATCTGGCAGTCCGTCTCTACTCGTAAGCATAACAGAACGCAGTTCGATAGGACCGCTTACAGTAGCAACAGTGCTTTCTTGCAAGTCTGTCTTAACCGATTCCTGTTCCTCGGACTTGTTTTTACATCCTATAAATAGAATTGACAACAAGAATGAAATTGCCAATATTTTGTTAATATGATTCATAATTTAGATTAGATTCCATAGTATTCATTTCAATGTGAATGGCTAACAAGGGAACACATTCCCTAAATCCACACTGAATATTTTGATATTCAACAGCAAAAACATCATATTTTGTTTCAATGTAGTGCTGAGGTGCCGCTTATCTTATGCAAAGATAATGCAAACCGAATGCAATCAAGCTGGCTTGAATTGCTGAAG
>JAUNIZ010000194.1 GCA_030523165.1 Prevotellaceae bacterium | reverse complement strand
ATGAAAAAAGTAGTAATTTTGATGTCAACCTATAATGGTGAAAGATATTTACATGAACAAATAAAAAGTTTATTAGCTCAAAAAGGGGTTGAAATTGATATATTTGTTCGTGATGATGGATCAACAGATAATACTACAGAAATATTAAAGGAATACGAAAAGGAAGGAATTCTTAGATGGTATTTCAATGGACATAAAAATGTACAAAAAAGTTTTCTTGATTTGTGCAAAAAAGCTCCCAAAGCGGATTATTATGCTTTTTGTGATCAGGATGATATCTGGGATGATGACAAACTTTTAGTAGCCACTCAGGCATTGAATAATAAATCATCAGACAAGCCTTTAATATATTATTGTGGTCAAAGATTAGTTGATGTGAATTTGAATTTATTGTCTATTCACAAAGTTTCCAATAACCGTTCCGACCATACTAATTTTTTAATCAGTAACGTTGCTGGATGTACTACAGTTTTCAATAGTAAATTATTGGATTTAATAAATAGCTCCAATCCTGATTTTATATTGATGCATGACAGTTGGATATTTAAGGTATGTTTGGCAATGAATGGAGAATATGTGGTGGATCCGGAGCCCCATATCAGCTATCGACAGCATGATAATAATACAGTAGGATTAAAGGGTGGTATAAAAAGTAAAATCAGACAAGCCATGCGTTATATAAATGTATTTGAAATAAAGAAACAAACACAAAATTTGTATGATAATTATGCCCAATCAATGACACCAGAATATAAAGATCTTGCAGAAAAGATTTGTTCATATGACAGTTCCTTTGGCAATTGGATAAAAATGTTATTTTGCAAAGACTTCGATTTCAAAAATACAAGCCTAAACATTATAGTAAGAATTAAAATATTATTAAAAAAACTTTAGTATATGATCTCTATAATAATTCCATCTTATAATAGAGCGCACTTGATAAAAAGAGCCCTAAAAAGTGTAACTAGTCAGACTTATGATGATATTGAAATTATTGTTGTAGATGACGCTTCGACTGATAATACGGCTGAGGTTGTAAAAACTCTTAATGTTCCCAATTTAAACTATATTAAATTGCCAAAAAACGAAGGTGCTTGTCATGCACGAAATGTTGGCATCGAACATGCAAAAGGTGAATATATATCATTTTTAGACAGTGATGACACATGGGAGTGCGAAAAGTTAGAAAAACAATATAAATTTCTGCTGAAGAATAATGCAAATGTCGTGGTGTGTAACTATTGGAAAGAAAAGGATGGAAAGAAAAAGAAGAAAGTCCCAGATGGTCACGATATTATTATAAAGAAAGAAGAATTGTTGAATGCTAATATCATTACAACAGGTGCAATATTGATTTCTAAAGAAGCATTAGTATCTGTCGGTGCATTTGATGAGTCTATGCCACGTTACCAAGATTGGGAACTAGTTTTAAGAATAATCAAAAAATACGACATTTTCTATTTAGACAAACCATTGTTGACTTTATTTTTCCAAAAAAATAGTATTACCAATAGCACCAGTATGGAAAAAAAGTTTTTTGCGTTAGATAAAATGGTTCAGAAAAACAAAAAAGAAATGTTGGCTTATCCCAAGGCGTATGCTCATCATTGTTGGTCTATGGGATTGTATAGCCTATACATGAATGAGAAAAGATGGAATCTGCTAAGTAAAGGTTGTTTGGCTGATGGTTTCAATCTAAGACGAATTTGTATTTATATTTTATTGAAATGTGGTTTTGTGAATTTATTTAAATCAGTATATTCTAGAAATCATTAAAATTTATACTATGAATTTTGTTGCAATAGAAGCATGGGGAAAACTTGCGTTTGAGCAATTCCCATTCATTAAGCATAACGCAAAGAGATTATATCATTTTGTAAGTTATGTACTGTCAAGTGAAAAGTTTAAAAGTGAGGGTGATGTTATCCAAGTTACTCCTCAGGATGGATTTGAATATTTTTATGGGTACTATGACAAGTCTCCTTGGGATGCAAATGGTAGATATATGATAGCTATCAAGGTAAAGCAGGCATACAAGAGCGTTGCTCCAAAAGAGCCGGGTGATGTAGTATTAGTAGATATCCAAAATAATAATGAAATCATCAAGATTGGTACTACCCGTTCCTGGAATGTTCAGCAAAGTTGTATGGCTCAATGGTTAGGACCAGATTTCAATACACGCCTTATATATAATGATTTCAGAGATGGAAAATATTGTTCTGTTGTCTATAATGTTGAAAAGATGACAGAAGAAAAGATATTACCTCTACCTGTATATGATGTAGCGAGAGATGGATCATTCGCCTTGTCGCTTGATTTTTCACGTCTTCATAGAATGCGTCCTGGATATGGCTATAGTAATCTTCCTGATTCAACTAAGAATGTTCTATGCCCAAATCAATGCTGCATTTGGAAGATGGATATCCCTTCTGGGAAGATTACAGAATTATTCAAGTATACTGATATGGCTGCTTTTGAACCAGACTCAACTATGAAGGGCGCTGAGCATAAAGTAAACCATCTTATGATTTCTCCAAATGGAAAGCGTTTTATGGTATTACATAGATGGTTTCAAGACGGAAGAAAACACACACGTCTGGTTACTTGTAACATTGATAAATCAGATATGTATAATCTGAGTGATGACGTCTTTGTGAGTCATTGCTACTGGAAGAACGATAATGAGATTCTTTCGTTTTTGAGGAAAAAAGAAACAGGTGATCATTACTATTTGATGAAAGACAAAACACAGGAGTATGGGCTTTATTGGCCAGAACTGAATACCGATGGGCATTGTTCATATTCGCCTGATGGTGAGTGGATAATCACTGATACTTATCCTAACCGCAAACGATTAGCTTCAGTATATCTGTGTAGGGAAGATGGTTATTGTAAGCGTATTGCTAGAGTTTTTGCCCCTTTCAGATATGATTTCGATACCCGTTGTGACCTTCATCCACGTTGGAGTAGAGATGGAGGAAAAGTCTGCATAGATTCTGTCCATGAAGGTAAAAGGGCTTTGTATGTTATTCCTGTTAATACAGCTAGATAATTTCATTGAGATATGGAACATAAACATAAGATATGCCTAGTGTCCAGCAGTGGTGGACACTGGGAGCAATTAAAAAAACTTCAGCCATTGGTTGATAAGTATAGTGGTTTTTATGTTACAGAGAAAACACGTTTTGACGCTTCCCCTGCAAAATATTTGATGTATCAAACCGATTTGAAAGATAAGTTGATGATTCCCAAAATGTTAATTAATAGCATAAAAACTTTGCGTATATGGATAAAAGAAAGGCCTGATATAATTATTACTACTGGCACTCTTGTAGCATATCCGTTTTATCTACTTTCTGTGCTTTTACGCAAACGTTTTGTTTTCATTGAGACATTTGGAAGGGCTAATATGCCTACTGTTGCAGGTAAACTAATGGAGAGACATAGTGACTTGTTCATAGTACAATGGGAAACTCAGAAAAAACATTATAAGAAAGCAATATTTGGCGGTTGCTTGTATTAAAGCTAGTTTTAAGCCCGCAAAAACAACTACAACCAATTTCTATCACGTTAATTACAAGTTCTATTTGTATCGCATTTGTGCAATTTTTGACTTGTAAACTAACAAATTCTAAAACTTAATCTTTATTATTATGGATGCGAAGAACTGTAAGATTTTCGTAACAGTAGGCTCGCGCAATTACCAGTTTAACAGGCTGTTTGTTAAACTTGATGAATTATACGAGCAAGGTGTATTACAATGTGAAATGTTTGCTCAAACGGGGACTTCTACTTATGTTCCTAAGCATTATCAATGGAAAAACTTTGTCTCGCAGGAAGAATTCTTGGAGAAGATAGAATGGGCAGACTTGGTGGTTAGTCATGGTGCATCAGGTTCAATTATGAAAGCACTAAATGCAGGAAAGAAAGTGTTGGCTGTAACAAGACTTGAAAAATATAACGAACATATAAATGACCATCAAATACAGAATAACGAGGCTTTTGCCTCAAACGGATATGTACTGGCAGTTTATGAAATGGAAGATTTAGGCAAGACTTTCAAAAAATTCTTTGATGGAGAAGACGGTACACGTCCTTGGGTGAATAAAGATCCTTTAGCTATAGTAAAGCTTATAGATAATAATATTCAAAATTGGGATAGCAATAGTTCGGATACAATTTAAGATATATGGCAGGTGAACGGTTGTGAATATCTTTTAGCAACTTTCCTTTCATGACTTAGTAGCCAGCCTTTTTTAGTTAATAACGAATAGTGAAAAGTGAATAGTACTATTGTCTTTAAACAAATTCCGTCAGGAATTCCCTTATGTAAAAATGTTTGAGGAACTTTGCAAAAAAAATAAATACTAAACTATTAGGATATTTCACAGAAAAGCAGTAAATTTGCCTCATCAATACGGATTGTATGACTAACTTTGATAAACAAAAACTCACGGAAATTGTTTTGTATATCTTGAACAAAACAAATGGTTTGGATTATTATCACGTATTCAAAGTGATTTATTTTGCCAATATTGCACATTTGGCAAAATATGGTTTTCGTATGACCACAGATGAATTTTGTGCTTTGCCAGACGGTCCTGTTCCTTCTATTTTGTACGATTGTGTCAAGGATGACCTTAATTGCGACAAAGAGCTAGAGACTATGATAGACAAATGTATTGCAAAAGGCAATGATGATGCGTATTATTTTTTGACTGCAAAGAGAGACGCGGATTTGGACTATCTGTCAAAGGCTGATATGGAAGAGATAGATGAGGCTATAAAGAAATATGCCTATATGCCGTACAATAAACTTAGAGATATTTCACATGGCGAGGAATGGCATCGTGCATATTCTACATCAGGACGTAAGGTTATGGATGTTGTTGGAATGGCAAAGGATGGCAATGCCACGCAAGACATGTTGGAATATATAAGGGAAAACCTTGAGATAGAAGAAGCATTGGCATGACTACAATTGGTGACCAGCTTGGAGATATTGCAGATAAAGTTGCCCAAAGGGCAATAAAGGTTGGTGATGTACATATTCTTGCTTTGGACGAAAGTAATGGTATAACGCCAAAAGATGGCAATGCTACAAGAAACAAGTTTTTTATTGTACTTGGCTTTGATTCAAGTGGAAATGTGATTGGTGGTTTAGTGATCAACTCTAAAATCAATCTTAATCTTCCCTCAACTGTAACAGATTATCAGTTTCCGATAACTGTCCAACAGTGTCCTTTTTTGTCACATGACTCATTTGTTAATTGCTCAAAACTGATAAGAGCAGAGGTTAAAAAGTTTGGAAAGGCAACATATAAAGGAGCTATTTGCGACAAGGAGTTAATGAAGCAAATAGTGGAAACAGTTAAAGAAAGTCCGACTGCAAATAAGAAGATGTTAAAGGATTTTGGAATTCTTTGATATCTTATCCCTAGCGTGTCCCATAAAATATCCCTGATAGAATAATTTCTGTCAGGGATTTTCTGTTTTATTGTCTTTAAACAAATTCCGTCAGGAACGCCCTTATAGAGAGGTGCCTGATTCCTCCATAGCTGTTTCCGACATACGGACTTGACGTGACAACAAGTTTTGGATAATTGTCCTGTATCTTCATCAGATTGCCAAAAGTTTCAATTATACTTTAAACTTTCTGTTAAAATCGACAAAGTTTCAATTATACTTTAAACTTTTCGTTCTTATCTTTTCAAATTTTGTATTTCATTCGGCTTGCACTATCTTTTGATAAGATAGGCTGCGTCTCGATAATGAAAATAAAAATGTATTTTTGTTTTGCATTATGCTCAACTTGCACTATCTTTAAATAAGATAGGCTGCGCCTCAGAAATAAAAATAAATTCAGATTTATTTTGCATTTCATTCGGCTTGCACTATCTTTTGATAAGATAGGCTGCGCCTCAGAAATAAAAATAAATTCAGATTTATTTTGCATTTCATTCAACTTGCACTATCTTTGAATAAGATAGGCTGCGTCTCGATAATGAAAATAAGATATCAAGGTTGCAATTTGCAATTCTTATCTTTGCAAATAGTGCATTATGCTCAACTTGCACTATCTTTGCAGATAAATACTTGTAAAGTGTGTGTTATTGCTGATATTTGGCGTTAACGCCTTAGATGTCGGTATTTAAAAACGATGGGATATGACGGATTATTTTGAATTTTCAACACCAGAGATAGTTCGGATTCTTGGTTCAAGGTTTCGTGAATATCGAATGAGATGCAACCTTACGCAAAGTGAGGCTGCTGAGAGGGCAGGCGTTGCCAAGTCTACTCTCCAAAAGTTTGAGTCAGGTAATGCTTGCAATATGTCAATCACTACGTTAATTCTTTTGCTGAAGGTTGTAGGCCGCATAAATGCTCTTGAAGAGCTTCTGCCTGAGTTGCCAGAATCTCCATATCTGATACGAAACGAAAAGAAGGTGCAACGCATAAGACATAAGAAAGATGAGTAAAGTTCTTAAAGTGATATTGTTTCAATAAGTCAAAGAACAAATTAGTGAAAAACTAATAGTGAATAGTGAATAGTTGGCGCAGACGCGACAAATTGGTGAATAATTAATGACGAAAAAGTTCACTGTTCACTATGAAAGAAGTACTATTCACTCTTCACTATTCGTTATTCACTAGTATATAGTTTACTAATTCAGGTACAGTAAATTTGTGATTTTTGAGTCTCGC
>JAUNIZ010000193.1 GCA_030523165.1 Prevotellaceae bacterium | reverse complement strand
CGTAAATATACCGTTTGTCTAAAACATCTCTATATGCATTCATTTATTAGCAATAATGCGTAATTGTAGACATTTCAGAGAAGATAGAATATACCATTGTCAAAAATAGATAGTTTTCCGTTAAATCTTTTGTTTTGTACACATATTTTTATTACATTTGCATCGACTTATTTAACTTCTACGTATTACGATTTATAATGCGTAGTGCATAAACAAGATGAACTGTGACTCGCAGTGATGCGCATTACTTTTTTAATCTTGTCTTTATTGCAGAATGATTAAAGGTAAAATTATCAGAGAGTGACGCAGTGATGCGTCATTCTTTTTTTATACCTATTATATTATAACTACTGAAAGTTATTATTGAAGAATGATTATACGTCTGATTAGCTCATATAAAAACTTGCATCTTATATGAATAGAATAAGCGCTATATAATAGAAAAAGCCCCAAAAGTGAAATAACTTCCTTTTGGGGCCTTGTATTATTTATAAGTTATCTTTAGAAGAAGAGATAACGATTGTCTTTTACATCAGCATTGATATAGAGGTCTTGCATAAAGTTACCTACATACTGCATTACCTTCTGACGCTGACGCTGCTCATAATCTTTCTCAACATACTTTGTTGAACGAGACTGCTTGTTTGTTACCTGGAACAAGTAAACACCAGCGTTACCCTTAACAGGCTGAGCGCTGAACTTGCCCTTAGCTGTTGCTGCAACTGCACCACTCAATGCTGGTTCGCTAGCACCTGTTGCCTGAACGAACACAGGAGCTGCAAATGTTACCTGATTAACGTCTGTAACCTGAGCACCCTTTGATTTCGCTCCAGCGATATTCTTTATGCCGTTAGCCTTAGCAATCAGCTTTTCTGCTTTCTTGTCTTTGATAACCTCACTCTCAACATAGCTCTTTACGCTATTATCTTCAAGTGTACGGTATCCTTTCTTGTTTATCTTAGTAAGAACAATTACAAGCAAGTGGTCATTGTTACCGCATTCATAAAGAGGAGAAACAGCGTTTTCGTCAGCTTCATAAATCCACTTCAAAGCTTCACGTGTGCTGGAAATATTAGCTACATAATGCTCTGAATTGCGAATGTCTGATCTTTCCTGAACCTTATAGCCATATTTAGAAGCGTTCTTCTGAAGAGCCTCAAGAGTCTGATTCTCGCTAACATACTGGCTGAACTTGTTGTAAGCAGCTGAATATGTATCTTTTGAGAATTCTATTGACTTCTTGATTACTGCAGCAACATACTTAGTTGTAAGTGCCTTACGGTCAGTGACCTGAAGAATAATATTGCCCTGAGTCAGTTTAATGTTTCTTGTTTCGTTTACACCAAGATTATTGAGGGCTTCAAGATATGCTTTAGAGTCAGCGTCAATAGTAGGAGCGTTCTGATACTGAGCAGATGTAATCCATGTCTTCTCGCCTGTCTGACCATATTTCTTAGCGATTGTCTCAAAGTCGCCGCCTGCCTGAAGAGCAGTATAGATACTGTCTGCTGTCTTAGATGCTGCATCTGCTGTAGCGCCTGCAACCTGAATTGCACGGAACTGAACAGAGTCAGGAAGTGATGTCTTTGATATCAGCTTGATTACATTTATAGTATTGTCACGCTTGTTTTCAACTGGCTGTGATGTTTCACCAACAGAAAGAGAATCGAGACGTGATGCTATATCTGAAGGGAAAGCTGCCTTTGTCTGAGGTATTCCTGTGTAAGAAATGCTTGAACCGCTCTTGCGAACAACGTCAGTTGGATCTTCTGTTGTCTTCAAAGTCTGAGTATATTCGTTTATAAGCTTATTAAGAGCTGTACGGTCAGCTGTAGAAGGAACAACCTGGAAATCAACATATTTGATAGAACGTGTTTCTTCATACTGCTTGAAACGTGGCTTAAGTTCTTCATACTTTGCCTTCAAGTCGCTTTCAGCAACCTTAACGTCTTTGTCGTTGATTGAAGAATAAGCGAAAGAAGCAAGCTGAATGTTGCTTTCCTGATTCTCGTCATTGTAAGCCATCTTTGCAGATACTGGGTTTGAAAGCAAACAACCAGCAAGCAAAACCTGATACTTCTGAACGAGAAGCTGCTGACGCAAAGACTTCTCAACGAATGTCCAGAAATTATAGATTGACTGATATTGACTTGCAAGCTGTGGGTTTGTTGTCTGAGCCTGTTTGTAGTCTGCAAGGAACTTCTTCAGCATATTCGCGTCAAAGCGACCAGTCTGCTGATTGATAAACGGAGTCTGCAAAAGCATCTGGTTAGTTCCTGTTGTCAAGACATTCTGCAATTCCTTGTCTGTTACCTTAAGACCAAGCTTCTCAGCTTCTTTGCCGACAATCTCATTCTGTACAAATGTGTTCCACACAACATCCTTTACCTGGTTAAGTTCTTGGTCGGTAAGATTCTCACGACCTTGTGTCATTTTGAGTACGTTGGTGTATTCGTCAACGAGTTTCTGATAATCTTGTACGTTGACTTTGTCACCTAACACTTCGCCTACTTGTTGACGGCTCTCATTGCGAGCAGAGTCGCAAGAGCGGAACAACTCTTCAGCAATAAATGCAAAAAGGGCGAATCCTATGACACAAATAAGGATAACGCCTTTGCTTCTAATTTTTCCTAATGCTGCCATTATTACTTAATATTTATTTTTTAATTTATTTTTCCTGGTTCTCTCAAATCTGCATTTGAACGATTTAGCGCACAAAATTACAAAAAAGAAAGTAAAAACAGATGATTTTATGATAAAAAGTTTTATTATTCGTCGACTTTAAGCCTTACAAGCTCTATTTTGGTTACCGTATTCTTTATTATTTTAAACTCAAAGCGCCCTATTCTTACTATTTCATTAAGTTTCGGGAAACTCTGATATTCATGCAAAATCAAGCCACCGATAGTCATATAGTCTTCGTCTTCAGGCAAATCTAATCCAAACATATCATTGACCTTGTCTATTTCAAGACGTGCCGACAATATGTATTCGTTATCGCCTGTTTTGGTAGCTGTATAATTTGTATTGTCATGTTCATCTTCTATATCACCGAATATCTCCTCTACTATATCTTCAAGGGAAATAATTCCGCTTGTGCCACCGAATTCATCTATCACTACTCCAAGGCTCTTTTTCTGTTGCATAAGAATATGCATAAGTTTACGAGCCGTCATTGTTTCGGGAACGTAAGGCATCTTTGTAATATGGTTATGCCAATCTTCTGGAGCATGAAACATTTCAGATGAATGAATGTAACCTATAATATGGTCTATGTCTTCACTATAAACGATTATCTTTGATTTTCCGCTCTCTATGAACGTATTCTTCAGTTCATCAATAGTACATTCTTCGTCAACAGCACAAATCTCTGTTCGCGGTATCATACAATCACGCACCTTAATCTCTGAGAAATCAAGAGCGTTCTGGAATATCTTTACTTCATCTTGTATGTCTTTTTCGTCTTTCGCATTATCAATGCTAGACTGAAGAAGGTAATCCAAATCTACTTTCGAGAACTCTTCATCGGTATCTTCTCTCTTTAATTTCACTCCAAAGACAAAAAGAATAGCATGCGACAAGAATGTAGCCAAGCGTGATATTGGCCACAACACGATATAGCAAATCAATGCAGGCAATGCAAAAATGCCCAACATACGATTTGGATTAGTCTTGAAAAGAACTTTCGGAAGAAACTCTCCAGTGAAAAGAACTATCAAAGTGGAAATGATAGTATCTGCAGGAACAGTAAAACCAACATCAAAACCTTTGAATATCGTATTGTCAAGCAACTTTGCTATCAGTATACCATAAATGACAAGCGCAATGTTATTACCGACAAGAAGCGTGCTGACAAAGTTATTTGAATGATGATAAAATAGATCTATCACTCTTTTTGAAAAGCCTAATCTTTCTTTCTCCATTTCAAGCAACATGCGGTTACTTGACACAAAGGCAATTTCCATACCCGAAAAGAAGGCAGAAAACATTAAAGTTATAACTATACCTATAATAAGCGAAGGGTCTACTTGTTCCATTTATTTAGGATTTTTTTGTTTTTGCAGACGGTGTAGTAGGCATACGCTTCTTTGCCTTTGTAGTGTCGGGAGCATTCAATATACTGTCATTGTCATTATTACCCATCTTTCCTTTGACAAAAGAACCTTTTGAATTACTTATGGTGTAATGCGTCATGTTCTCGTCACTCAAGAAGTATGTACCTTGCATTTCACGGTCTGGAGTTATCAGATGGGAATGTTTATAACTATATAGTTCATGCGTGTTCTGGTCCCAGAAAAGTTCTTCACTAGAGAAGCGCATACCGTCAATGGTCCTTAAACGCACTCTGCCACGCAGTTCCCATAGCTTTTTCTGGTCATAATAATATGCCGTATCGCTTTGTATATATGCTTCAACATGAAATTTCTCGTCAAACTGTTCAAGAAACAAGCCGTCATTGAAAATCCAACGTGAAGGATTCTTTGCCTGGTTCACCTCCCAGCTTTCGGTGACTATACGATATTTTATCAATCCAGAATCTGAAATAAGAGTGTTGACTCCGTATGATGTCATTACTGCAACCGAATCACGAGGATTTATAGCAGGTGCAATATGTTCTTTCTCCTCTTGGCATGAGAGAAGAAAGAGCATTATAAATAATATGTATATGTATGATTTCAAGTATATATACAAGTTTCTTTTGATTAATCAACCTTCCATTTCATGAACCAGCGCTCATTAAATGTAATGCCTATATTGATACGGAAAGTGTTTTCTGTAATCATAGAAGCCGACTTAGCTGAGGCATGAACCCACTGGCAAGATATATTCAAAATAGAACGGTTGTTGTAGCTGTTGACGATTGGTATACCAAAACCTGCGCTTACACTGATTTCTTTCGGGCCGTCTTCACCGTTTATTTTATAATAAGGTGTAGCATAAGAAGCACCTAATCTGTAGCGTATTCTGTCAAAGAATGAACGACCGTATTCGTTCTTGCAATATTGTCCACCTACGGTAAACTTATATCTGTCTGAATAAAAATCATCAGAAAGTTCATAAACAGGAACATTGTTCACAACATTATAGACAGGATATGACAAATCGCCCCACTTCTGGTAATTAACGTCAGCACCCAGTTTCAGTTTGTTGCTATAATCCCAGACAAAGCCAGCACCTATAGTCGTCGGCATCTGAAGACCGTCTTTAATAGAGAAAGATGTTGTATCGGCAATTCCTGACGAAGAGTTTGAAGATATAATCTTACATTCAGGGTCAGCGTTCAGCTCTACCTTCGGACTGTATGTCAAGCCAACTGTCAGATTGTTCTTCTTCGATAAATTGAATGAATATTGCAAACCGAAGTCATACTTAAAGCTATGTATTGAAGCGGAATAGTATTTTGACAATGTTGTAACATATGAATCACTATATGCATTAACTACGCTTCTATCATAGTCGCCCCATATATACGATACGTTGGCACCTATGGAAAGACCTTTCAGAATCTCCCAACCAGCACCGATATATATCTGATGCACACCTCCTGAGCCAGAATATGTGTTAGTATAATATGCGCTCTTGTCATCGTTCAGATAATCGTACACGGAATAGTCATAACCTACATTGGTCAATGGCAATATACCGAAACTAAAACCGACATGCTTAAACATTCTGAAACCTGCCACGGCATATTCAAAATCCGCATTGTTTGCATTCACCTTAGTATCGCCTTGCTTGAAATTGGTTATCTGTGCAGAAAGGCCTACATCAAAGATAAACGTCAAGGAATCCATTGCCGAATATGAAGCAGGATTAAGGAAATTAACCTGATTATGTTCTCTAAAGCCAAGACCCAATCCATTCATTCCCCTATTGAAGCCACTTGTCTGGTCGCTCATCTGTCCCAATCCATATTGGCTATATGGAGAGTTTGTTCCACTTTGAGCCAAAGCAGACATTACCACACATAACGAAAGCAAAATTGCAGTTAAAGATTTTCTATAAAAACTCATTGTTATATTCTAATATTCGGTTAAGCCCTATCGGGACAATAAAATCGTTTGCAAAGATGGGCATTTTTTCTGGAAAATGCAAATCCATATGAACCCCACCCGTTAAATAAACAAAAAGGTAAGGATATTTTTTCATAAAATCGCTTACATAACCTTCTATCTCATACTTTATCCCCCAAACAACACCGCTACGCATTGCAGTTTCGGTAGTTGTTCCAATTGTTTCAACAACTCCTTTTCTTTCAATTAAAGGTAAACGTGAAGTAAATTCATGCAGTGCCTTAAGGCGCATTGTCGGTCCAAGAGATATATTCCCTCCACGATAGACACCGTCGGCAGACACGAAATCAAAAGTGACGCAAGTACCTATATCTATTATAAGAATGTCTTTGCCTGGCTGAAGGTAATTCGCTCCTACTGCTGCAGCCAATCTGTCTGTGCCCAGACTTGGTGTTGCATAGCTATTCTTAATAGGTATGGGTGTTTTATCGCTTGCCATTTTTATAACAGGAAAATCCAGGTTGTCTACTATATCAACGAAATCATCACTTACAGTTGAAACAGACGATATAATGCCTTTGTCAAACTTATATTTGCTGCAAAAGTCATTCAACCTATATCCTTCGCCTTTGTCAATACGCATTTCTTCGACAACCGTATCACCGTCGAAACATACTAACTTAGCACAAGTGTTCCCTATGTCTATTATTAAATTCA
>JAUNIZ010000192.1 GCA_030523165.1 Prevotellaceae bacterium | reverse complement strand
ATAATAAAAGATCGTTTTACTCTCTTTTATTTTGTACTTCTCTCGATTTGCAGTACCTTTGTCGGGAATAAAGTGTACTTGGGTGAATGATTCTTTTTCTAATAATAAGGTTTGGAATATAGATTTTCACTTATAGTGTTTACAATATAAATATGATAGATACATCAGCCTTTCAAGGAAAGACGGCATCTTATTTTACGTTGGGATGCAAGCTAAACTTCTCGGAAACGTCAACATTCGGGCGTTTGCTTCAGGATATGGGTGTGCGCAATGCTGAAAAGAACGAGCATGCCGATATCTGTATTATCAATACTTGTTCGGTAACAGAAGTTGCTGACCATAAATGCCGTCAGGCTATACATCGTATGGTACGCGAGAATCCTGGCGCCTTTGTCGTCGTTACAGGCTGTTATGCACAATTAAAGCCAGATACAGTAAGCGAGATAGAAGGGGTAGACCTTGTTCTAGGCGCTAACGAAAAAGCCGATTTGATACAGTTCCTGTCTGATGCATGGAGTGGAAACAAGTCAGAAACATCTCTTCATAGGCATTATACGGAAAAGACAAAAGACATAAAGACTTTTGCTCCAAGCTGTTCTAAGGGCAACCGTACACGTTATTTCCTTAAAGTGCAAGACGGCTGCAACTATTTCTGCACCTATTGCACAATACCTTTTGCACGTGGTTTCAGCCGTAATCCTACTATTGAATCACTTGTAAGACAAGCAGAACAGGCTGCGGAAGAAGGCGGCAAGGAGATTGTTCTTACAGGTGTGAACATCGGTGATTTTGGAGAAACGACGGGAGAGAAATTCATTGACCTTGTGAAAGCCCTTGATAAGGTTGAAGGAATCAAACGTTATCGTATAAGCAGCCTTGAGCCAGACTTGCTTGATGATGAGCTTATAGAATATTGTGCAGGTAGCCGTGCGTTCATGCCTCATTTCCATATACCGCTTCAAAGCGGTTCTGACGAAGTGCTAAGACTAATGCACCGTCGCTATGACACTAAGCTTTTCGCGCATAAGATAAATCTTATAAAGAAGATAATGCCTGATGCCTTTATCGGTGTTGATGTAATGGTAGGTACAAGAGGCGAGAAACCTGAGCTGTTTGAAGAAACTTATAAGTTTCTGGAATCGTTGGATGTGACACAGCTGCACGTCTTTCCTTATTCGGAACGCCCAGGCACTATGGCATTGAAGATTCCTTATGTAGTGTCGGATAAAGACAAGAAACTGCGAAGCAAGAGACTTCTTGACCTTTCTGACGTAAAGACAATGGAGTTTTACAAGCGTTACATAGGCACAGAAGCGGAAGTTCTTTTTGAGAAAGCGTCAAGCGGAAAAGCCATGCACGGCTTCACAAAGAACTATATTCGTGTGGAATTGCCTCCTTCTGCCGATAATGATATTCTTGATAACAGGCTTATAAAGGTAAGACTCGGAGATTTTAACTATAATAAAACAGCATTGAAAGTGAGCTTGTGAGTTTATGAAAACAGCTATTGTAATACTTAACTGGAACGGTTCTGCCATGTTGAAGCGTTTTCTTCCCAATGTGTTGGAATATTCACGCAAGGAAGCAGATGTATATGTTGCAGACAACGCTTCTACCGATGATTCTGTCGATATGCTCAAAGAGCATTTTCCTGAAGTTCGTCTTGTAGTTCTTGACAAGAACTGGGGTTTTGCAGAAGGATATAACCGCGCTCTTCAGCAGATAGACGCAGAATATTATGTGTTGCTCAATTCCGATGTAGAGGTTTCACATCATTGGCTTACATCTCTGATAGAGTTTATGGATAACCGTACTGATGTTGCGGCTTGCCAACCTAAGCTTCTTTCAGAAAAAAACAGGGATTATTTTGAATATGCAGGTGCATGTGGCGGCTATATAGACCGTTTAGGCTATCCTTTCTGCCGTGGAAGAATCTTTGAAGTCGTAGAAGAAGACAACGGACAATACGACTATGAAGAAGAAATATTATGGGCAACAGGCGCATGCATGATGGTTCGTGCTGATGAATTCAGGAAAGCAGGCGGTTTTGACCCGCGTTTCTTTGCGCATAACGAAGAGATAGACCTATGCTGGCGTATGCGTCTTGCTGGAAAGAAAATATATTGTGTTCCAGACAGTTATGTCTATCATATAGGAGGGGGAACGTTGCCGAAGAACAATCCGAGGAAAACATTCCTTAATTTCCGCAATAACCTTACTATGCTTTACAAGAACCTGCCTGAAAGCGAACTTAAATATGTAATGCGAATGCGCCTTTTCTTGGATTATCTTGCAGCTTTCCAGTTTCTTATAACAGGTAAAACAGGTGATTTCAAGGCAGTAATCAAAGCACGAAAGGCATTTAAGGCATGGCTTCCTGAATATAAATATGTTAGAAAAGAGATACAGGCAAGTCGTAAGGTAGACAATGTAACTGGCATTTATAACTTTTCGTTGCTTTGGCAATATTATATAAAAGGTATAAAGACGTTTTCAAAGCTATGTAAATGATAGAGTGGGGCAGTGCGCTTTTCTGTATTTATCGTAAATGATATAGTCTTTTTATCGGGTAAATCCGATAGATAGAATGCTGAATTTTATGTCGCCACACTTTTTCATTTCCTTTGCGCACGACATTATTGTAGCTCCCGTTGTGATCACGTCGTCAATCAGCAATATGTGTTTGCCATTTATGGCATCGCCGTTTATAAGTTGAAAGACATCTTCCACGTTTTCGAACCGTTCCCAGAAGTGTGTCTTTGTCTGGCTTTTCTTGAATGTTCTGCGCTTTACTACCTTATTTATAATAGGTATACCCGTAATGTCGCTGACGCCTCTCGCTATTTCATAGCTTTGGTTATATCCTCTTTTCAGCTGTCTTTTCCATGACAAAGGTATAGGCACGATGCCGTCTATGGAATCGAAGAAGTTTGACAGTTGATATTCGGCAGCCACCATTCTTCCCATATATTCGGCGTTTTCCGGGTTGTTCATATATTTGAATGAATGTACAATGCGGCATACCTCGGAGTGAGGTTCATAGTAGAAGAATGCTGCAACACGCTCAACGGGAATCCTTGCCCAGAACAATTTAGCCATATTGTTGTCATACGGATTCTTCTGAAAGTTGGTTCTTGGAAGATGAAGATTGCATATACAGCATAAAGTTCGCTCTGTTATAGTCAGCCGATTTCCGCAAATGACGCATGTCTTTGGCGCAATAAGATTAAGGAACCTTAGATAATATTCTATTAAAAGACTCATGTTTTTCAGATTATAAGGTGCGTAATGACTACGTTTGCAGTAGTGTTCTTGCCGAGAGTGTTTTCATGTGATGAATGTTAATGAAATAAAGCGGATATGTAAAACAGCCTGTCAGGCAGATTCACATACCCGCTTTAGCTTATTCTATTGTATTAATAGCTACGAGCTATAATCACTCTCTGTGTTGCAGGCTTGCCAGAAACCATGTCGATGCCAGGCGTCTGCTCTACACCGAACGGCACGCAACGTATTGTAGCCTGTGTCTCTTCCTTGATTTTAGCTTCTGTTTCTGCTGTTCCGTCCCAGTGGCAGAGGAAGAAACCACCGTTCTTAACCTTCTCCTTGAACTCTTCATAGTTGTCACATTCGTAGATATGTTCATCGCGGAAAGCCTTGGCTTTGTCAAACATGTTCTTCTGAATTTCCTTCAAAAGATTCTCTACACGCTCAACGATACCGTCTATTGATACTGTTTCCTTCTCCAATGTGTCACGACGCATAAGCTCTAAAGTGCCGTTTTCAAGGTCTCTGCCACCCATTACAAGGCGCACTGGCACACCCTTAAGCTCATAGTCAGCAAACTTGAAGCCTGGGCGCTTGTTGTCTGCATCGTCATATTTTACAGAGATGCCAGCTTCGCGCAGAGCCTTTATTATAGGTGCGAATTTCTCTGATATTGCGTTTAGCTGTTCTTCGCCTTTAGATATAGGTATGATAACAACCTGTATTGGGGCAAGCATAGGCGGAAGAACTAGTCCGTTGTCATCAGAGTGTGTCATTATGAGCGCACCGATAAGACGTGTTGAAACGCCCCATGAAGTAGCCCATACATACTCAGGCTTGTTCTCTTTTGTAAGATATGTAACGTCGAAAGCCTTTGCAAAGTTCTGTCCGAGGAAATGGCTTGTACCGCTTTGCAGTGCCTTGCCGTCTTGCATCATAGCTTCAATAGTGTATGTGTCCAATGCTCCTGCAAAACGTTCTGTTTCGCTCTTGACACCACGCACTACAGGAACTGCCATCCATTGTTCGGCGAAGTCAGCGTAGACATGCAGCATTTTCTTTGCTTCCTCTTCAGCTTCTTCACGTGTAGCATGTGCGGTATGACCTTCCTGCCACAGGAATTCTGATGTGCGAAGGAATGGGCGAGTGCGCATTTCCCAACGCATTACGTTACACCACTGGTTGCACATCAACGGCAGATCGCGCCATGAGTGAATCCAGTTCTTATATGTATTCCAGATGATTGTCTCGGAAGTAGGGCGAATAATCAGTTCTTCTTCAAGTTTTGCAGACGGGTCTACCTCGACACCGCTTTTGTCTGACTTTGCGCGAAGACGATAGTGTGTAACTACGGCACACTCTTTTGCGAAGCCTTCTACGTGCTCAGCTTCTCTTGAAAGGAACGATTTTGGTATAAGCAACGGGAAATAGGCGTTCTGCGCACCTGTTTCCTTGAACATCTTGTCAAGCTGCTGCTGCATCTTTTCCCATATTGCGTAGCCATAAGGCTTTATGACCATACATCCGCGAACCGCTGATTGCTCAGCAAGGTCTGCCTTTGTTACAAGGTCGTTGAACCACTGACTGTAGTTGTCAGCCCTTTTCGTCAAATCTTTTAATTCTTTTGCCATGATTAAATGATTATATATCTTTGCTTTTGGTGTGCAAAGTTAATATAAAAAATTGACTTTAAGAACTATTTCCCGTTATTATTGTCTGCTGACACGAACAAACGTGTGTTTTATATTGTTGTAGGCGTAATCTAAGCATCTGTTTATTTTGCTTCGGAAAGTGCTTTGCCTTTTGCACCAGCATAAAACATAACGACTTCAACAGGTTCGTCGCCTTTGTTCTCGCCGTAATGCCATGTTCCTGTTGTTTCAACCAAAGCGTCACCAGCCTTGAATGTCTTTTCTTCGCCAGTTTCCGATACAATTGTCAGTTCGCCTTTCAGCATTATTCCTCCGTTAATGATTGCATGGCGATGCGTTTTCATCTTTGTATGCGGCTTGATAGTGTAGCGTATTATGTTTATCTGTGGCTCTCCCTCTGGATATTGCGGTAGCTTTGCACCGTTCCAGCTTGTGGTTGTTTCAAGCAGCTTGTCAGCTTTTACCGCTGGTGTGTCTTTCTGCTGTGCCAAACCATTTGCTATATTCATCACGGCAAAGCATGCGATAATTGTCTTTCTCGTGTCAATTAATAGAAGTTTCATAATGTTTCCTTTCTTGATAATGTCATGTGTTCTTTTATTTCCATACAAAGTTACATATAATATATGAACAAAACAAGAGGTAACATTAAAGTGCCTTAGTTACAAAAAGGTTAGTTTTATTGTATTACAATGTCTTATGACACAAGAAAAATTTGTATTTTATTTCAATGTATTTTATACCCTTTCCTTTTTATATGTTGTTTCAATGAACGGCTTGTCGTCTTCATTATGATGCAAGATATTTTTCCATTGCCAATCGTGTAGCTTCGCCTTCCAGTGCCAGCAGTTCGGCATTGTGTATCTCCAGTCGGTTTACAAGAAACAGCACGTTGTCGTATGTCAGATCAATGCCCATGTTATGGCTAAGCAGAGAAAGAACAAACACTACACGGTTAGTGTCGATAAATTTCTTCGCCGTTTCGGGGTTGTCTTGCAGAAACTTGCCTACTTCAGGAGAGAAGTCGTTGTCGGTAAGCCTTATGCGCATCTTGTTGCGAAGCATGGCACGATAGTTCTTGTGTAGAAAATTCTGGTATGCCATTTCGTGGAACAATGATTTCATGCTCCATTCTGCCGTTTCCAAAGTGGCAATCATTCCGTTGAGCGTGCGCGAGAAGCTGTCATAGCCATTCCAGTCTTCCTTGCATTTGTAGCGTAAGTCGTGCTCTACCTCGTGCCAGCCTTCAGAGAAGATAGTGCGAATCTGTATCTCGTAAGTGTTGTCTATATATTGCGCTATATCTTCAGGCAGGCTTTTGCGAAATATATCTACATGTTTTTCAGGAATGTTGTGCGTGATATTCAGCCGTTGGGGCCTGAATGTGGAATCGTCAAATTCGTCAACTGCCATTTTCACAACATCGTTGCATCCAAACAAAAGCGACAACACGTCAACGTCATCTTGGAAATATACCACTACGCGGAAGCCTATTATGTCTTGTATCTTTTTCTTTCCGCTTCTGTAACCGCCCTTGAAATCAAGTTTATGACGTATTGAACGCTCTGTCTTTACACGTGAGAAGAGACGGAACATAAGGCCTGCTCTGTTCATGCGCTCGGAAAAATCCTTTTCCATTTCGCTGGCTATCGACTTGATTGCTTCTATATCCATAATGTTTTACATTTTGTCTTAGACACATGTATAAATACGGTGCTAAATTACTAAAAACAGACTAATCATAGTGTAATCACACTCTTGTTTTATGCATAATTAACTCTGATAGAAATATCTGTTTTAAATGCGGTTTGAAAACATTCCGTTTTGCCATGCTAAAACTATGCTT
>JAUNIZ010000191.1 GCA_030523165.1 Prevotellaceae bacterium | reverse complement strand
AAATAAAATGAGTTTTGATTTGCATTATGCTCAACTTGCACTATCTTTTAATAAGATAGGCTGTATCTCGGAAATAAAAATAATAAGGTCTTTGTTTTACTCCCTTTTTATTTTGTACTTCACTCGATTTGCATTATCTTTAAATAAGATAGGCTGCGTCTCGATAATGAAAATAAAATGTGTTTTATTTTGCATTATGCTCAACTTGCATTATCTTTGTACCTCAAAAGAGAAAGGATAAAACATAAATGCCATTAAGAATTCCAGATAAATTGCCTGCGATAGATATTCTCAAGCATGAGAATATCTTTGTGATGGACAATTCCAGGGCACACACCCAGGATATACGCCCGTTGAGAATTGTTATACTTAACCTCATGCCGCTGAAGATTACAACGGAGACTGACTTGATAAGGCTTCTGTCAAACACACCGTTGCAGATTGACGTGACGTTCATGAAGCTGCGTAGCCACACTCCTAAGAACACTCCGATAGAACACATGATGATGTTCTACAAGGACTTTGAGGAACTGAAAGACCAGAAGTTCGACGGAATGATAATAACAGGCGCACCTGTCGAGAACTATGAATTTGAGGAAGTGACATATTGGAACGAGATTACCGAGATTTTCTCTTGGGCTAGAAACCATGTTACCAGTACGCTTTACATCTGCTGGGCTTCACAGGCAGGATTGTATTATCACTATGGTGTGCCGAAGTATCCGCTTGAAAAGAAGAAGTTCGGCATATTCAGACAGAACGTCATTGACCCGCTGATGCCGATATTCAGAGGTTTCGACGACTATTTCTACATGCCTCACAGTCGTCATACGGAGATAAGACGCGAAGATGTGCTGAAGCGTGAAGAGCTTACGCTTATTGTGGAATCGCCTGAAAGCGGTGTCGGTATGGTCATGGCTCGTGGCGGAAGAGAGTTCTTCATAACAGGCCATCTGGAGTATTCGCCTGACACGCTCGACAAGGAATACAAGCGCGACCTCGGAGTGAGAGACGATGTGGGTATGCCCGTAAACTATTATCTCGACGACAACCCAGATAACCCGCCAGTAGTAAGATGGCGCGCGCACGCAAATCTCCTGTTCAGCAACTGGATAAACTATTACGTATATCAGGAGACCCCGTTTGACATATCAAAGATTGAATAACAGCTATCAGTTACAGGCATGTTTTTTGACAATAAAGTGACAAAACTTGAACTGCTTGCTCCGGCAAAGAACCTGGAATATGGCATTGCAGCCATTGACCACGGTGCCGATGCTGTGTATATAGGCGCGGAACGTTTCGGGGCAAGGGCAGCTGCAGGCAACTCTGTGGCTGACATAAAGAAGCTGTGCGATTATGCGCATGTCTTCAAGGTGAAAGTGTATGTTACGGTAAACACTATACTCTACGACGACGAACTGGCTGACACCGAGAAGCTGATACACGAGCTGTATGAAGCTGGCGCTGACGCCATATTGGTGCAAGACATGGGTATACTGAAGATGAATCTTCCGCCTATTGACCTGCATGCCAGTACACAGACAGACAACCGAACCGTGGAAAAGGTACGTTGGCTTGCTGACCAGGGCTTCAGCCGAGTTGTGCTTGCTCGTGAGCTGACCATGCGTCAGATAGGTGCAATATATGCCAATGTACCCGATGTAGAGCTTGAAGCGTTTGTGCATGGAGCGTTGTGCGTAAGCTATTCAGGGCAGTGCTACGCTTCGCAATATTGTTTCAAGCGCAGCGCAAACAGAGGCGAGTGTGCCCAGTTCTGCAGACTTAAGTTCGACTTGGAAGATTCTGACGGCAAGACGATAGAGCGCGGAAAATATATGCTTTCGTTAAAAGACCTGTCGCAGTATCATGCTCTTGAAGACCTTGTCATAGCCGGGGTATCGTCTTTCAAGATAGAAGGACGACTGAAAGATCTGGCTTACGTGAAGAACGTTACGGCAGCATACAGCGAGATGCTTGAAATAATAATCGAAGAAAACGACGGTATGTTTGAGCGATCGTCGCTAGGAACGTGTAATTATAAGTTCAAGCCTGACCTTAACAAGACTTTCAATCGTGGTTACTGCAACTATGGCTTTTATGGAAGATGTGACGACATATCTTCTTTTGACACGCCGAAGGCAAAGGGCGAATATGTGGGCAAGGTAAAGGAAGTGCGCGGCAATTCGTTTACGGTAGCGGGAACGACATTTTTCGCCAACGGTGACGGTCTCTGTTTCATGAACGGCAAGCACGAACTGGAAGGTTTCAGAGTGAACAAGGTGGAAAACGGCAACCGCATATACCCGCATAAGATGCCTGTAGGTTTGCGCAAGGGAACAGAACTCTACCGCAACAACGATCAGGCTTTCACTAAATTTCTGTCAAAAGAGAGCGCTGTGCGCAAGATAGCGATAAAGCTGACATTAAGCGAAATAGAAGACGGTTTCCGTCTTGAAGCGGAAGTGTGGGGAGTTGTAACTGTAAGCGTTGACTTGAACATATCAAAGCAGATAGCCATGAAGTCGCAGAAGGCGATTATAACGCAACAACTCATGAAGTTGGGAAACACTCCGTTTGTATGTATAGAATTCTGTTTCAACAACCATGACGATTCAGAAGAAGATTTCAAGTTCTTCATACAATCATGCTACCTTACGGAGATGAAACATGCAGTAATCGAGAAACTGACAAAGGCACTGAGAGAACAGGAATACAACACGTCGAACAGAAGCATACGGCCGCTTGACGAATATGTGGAAGGCAAGAACGAATACCCGTCACACGCACCTTATTTATATAATGTGTCAAACAGGCTTGCACGCCAATACTATAAAGAGGAAGGAATAACTGTTGGACCTGCCTTTGAACTAGAAACGCCGAAGAATCCACTTATAATGCAATGCAAGCACTGCATACGTCATGCTCTCGGATATTGCACGAAATATACAAAGAAACCCGACTGGCGCGAACCGCTATATCTGAAGCTGCCCGACGGCAAACGCTTCCGATTGCAGTTTGATTGCAAGAATTGCCAAATGAACATATATGCAGACAACTGACAAAAGACATGAAAAAGCTGCACGAAAGGGCAGTAGGGCGCATGGAGGTACACGTTTCATGCGTTGTGTTCTGTTGTCTCTTGTTTCCATATTCGTATTTGCAGGCTGTTATCATGATAAGACAAAAGAGCATGACGCGTTGGCTAACTACAATGAACGTCAGCTCGACTCGCTGTCGTTCTCAAGTTCACACCATTACTCACAGAACTATAACTTCGTAGTTAAGTCTGACTCTCTCTATCTGTTGAAGCAGCAGCCAGAAGAACTGCTTAACCAGATGATGACCGACTCGGTGATGGTTTACCGTCATGACCATCTTGTTGTGGCAGACATTAGGATAATTCCTGCAGATTCGATAGACTCGGTATGGGTGCAGCTGGCACGCGACCAGGCTACTTTCGGCTGGATTCATGAGTCAGCGCTTTTGCCTGCCGTTGTTCCCGATGACCCTATATCGCAGTTTATCTCCACGTTCTCGGACACTCACCTGCTTGTGTTTCTTATAATCATAAGCCTTATATCAATAGCCTATCTTATGCGCACCGTCTTTCAGCATAAGGCAAAGATAGTGCATTTCAACGACATTCCGACTTTCTATCCAACGCTTCTGGCACTGATAGTGGCATCGGCAGCAACGTTCTATGCCAGTATACAGCTATTTGCACCAGAGACATGGCGTCACTTCTATTATCACCCTACGCTCAATCCGTTTGTCGTTCCGCCTATACTCGCCATATTCCTTGTGTCGGTGTGGGCAATAATCATTGTCGGGCTTGCCGTTGTCGATATTGTTCGCCAGATGCTTCCTGCGGGCGAGGCACTGCTATATATATGTGGAATGGCAGCAGTATGTGCACTTAACTATATAGTTTTTAGCATAACCACATTATATTATGTAGGATATATATTACTCGTTTTCTACATTTATTATGCGGTATATATTTATTATACCAAGTCGCGTTGTTCATACATCTGCGGAAATTGCGGTTCACATCTGCACAAGAAAGGGCGTTGCCCGGTTTGCGGGGTGATGAACGAATAGTGTTTCTACGGAAGAATCTTTCAGTCGCTCTTGATGATAAAATCCATATAAATGTGGATTGCACAGAACTTTTATTTGCAGTAACTTTGCACCGTTAAAATATAACTGCATAAAAGTACTATAGATGAAAAATGTTTTTGCGATAACGCTTGGATGTCTGACTGCATATCCGTTCAATGCGTTTGCCGACAAATCAACCGAGAATGAAGTTACTATAACGTCACTTGACGCTGCAGACAATAGCGTGACGTTTGAATCGCCTGACAAATCTGGACTAATGGACACGTCAAGAGTGTATGACCTTGACGAGATTGTTGTTGTTTCGCAACCTAAGGAAGTGGCAAGGCTACGTCGCCAGCCGTTAAGCTCTACGGTGTTTACAGGCAACGACCTTAAGTCGATAGGCATAAGAGACCTGAATGATCTGTCTAGCTATGTTCCGTCATTTGTGATGCCTTCCTATGGTTCGCGCCTTACTTCTTCAATGTATATACGTGGCATAGGCTCGCGTGTAAACAACCCTGCCGTTGGAATATATGTTGACGGAATACCTTTGGTAAGCAAGAATTCTTTCAATTTCCATTCATATCAGCTAGACCGTGTAGACGTTCTTCGCGGTCCTCAGGGCACGTTGTATGGTATGAATACCGAAGGCGGTCTAGTGCGCATGTATTCAAAGAATCCGATGACATATCAGGGAACAGACGTGAATCTTGGCATAGGAACACATTTATACCGCAACGTGGAACTGGCTCATTACCAGAAGGTGAACGACGCGTTTGCTTTCTCTCTTGCCGGTTTCTATAACGGACAGAACGGTTTCTTCAAGAACGCGACTACAGGAGAGCGTGCAGACTTGCTGAATGAAGCTGGTGGCAAGACGCGTCTGGTGTTTGCACCAAACGACAGACTATCGTTCAACTTCATAGCCGACTATCAATATGTTCGTCAGAACGCGTTTCCTTATGGTGTGTTGAATCTTGTCGACAATAGTGTAGCTTCGCCTTCGACAAACCGTCAGAACAGCTACAAGCGCAACATGCTAAACACAGGTCTTAATATTAGCTATGACGATGATGTCTTCTCTTTCAATTCTACTACAAGCTATCAGTATCAGAGAGACTATATGCTCATGGATCAAGACTATCTGCCGATTGACTATATGCACCTGGAGCAGCGTCAGCTTATGAATGCCATAACACAGGAGTTTTCTTTCAAGAGCAGGAACAATAGCGCATGGCAGTGGACAACTGGCATATACGGTTCATACCAATGGCTGAAGACAGAAGCGCCTGTATATTTTGACGAAGACTTTACCGGCAACATAGCAAACACTATTCTTACAGCAATGAAGTCGGCTATAATAAATTCAATGACTTCTTCGGGCACGTCTGTTGAAGCTGTAGAGGCAATGATAGAGCGTGCTGGAGGCATAAGCATGGCTGTGGCAATGGATGTGCCTTCTGTATTCCATACACCACAATTCAATCTCGGAATATACCATGAGTCAAACATCAGCATTACCGACCGTCTTACTGCAACTTTAGGCTTGAGATATGACTACAACAGAGTGAAGGCAGAATATGACACAAAGGCAGTAATGTCGATGACTGCCAACGTAATGGGAGCAAGCGCTACCAATGTGCTGTCTTCTATCTTGGCAAACAACGCAGATGACGAATATAACCAGCTGTTGCCAAAGTTCGGAATTATATATAAACTGGCAGAAAACGGCACCAATGTTTATTTCACCGTAAGCAAAGGCTACAGGGCAGGCGGCTACAATATTCAGATGTTCTCTGATATTCTTCAGACAGAGCTGATGAGCAACAGCAGCAAGGCGATGCGACAGAGCTACGAGATAACACATACGGCAGCTGACTATGAGAACGTGAACAAGACAATATCTTACAAGCCTGAAGAAAGCTGGAACTATGAAGCGGGAGCGCATCTTAATCTTTTCGAAAACAAGATACACGCTGATTTCTCTGCTTACTATATGCAGATTCGTAACCAGCAGCTGTCGGTAATGGCAGGAACTTACGGCTTCGGCAGAATGATGGTAAATGCAGGCAAGAGCTATAGCTGTGGCATTGAGGTGGCTTTGAGAGGAAGCGCGTTTGAAGACCGTCTGTCATGGGCAGCGAATTATGGCTTGACACACTCTGTATTCAAGGAATATAAAGACTCTGTAAACGGTGTTGAAGTAGACTATAAAGACAAGAAAGTGCCGTTTATTCCTATGCACACGTTCAGCGCAAGGGCAGATTATAAGATACCTTTCAATAGTGGAGCTATACGCTCGATAGTGTTTGGTGCCGATGTTACAGCACAAGGAAAGACATATTGGGATGAAGCCAATACATATAGCCAGTCGTTCTATGCTTTGCTTGGCGCACACGCAGACGTGAATATGGAAAATGTCAGCTTTAAGGTATGGTGCAGAAATATAACAGATACACGTTACAATACCTTTGCTTTCAGCAGTTCTGCATCAGGAGAGACATTATATTTCGCCCAGCGTGGCAACCCATTCCAGGCAGGAATAGATATCCGTCTGCATTTTTAGCCAAATCTAATAAACTATTTGTGTTTAGTGTGAATGTTTATATTGGAAGTTGCATAGCCAATGAATGATAAAAGGTGTGTCAGAAATAATCATGACA
>JAUNIZ010000190.1 GCA_030523165.1 Prevotellaceae bacterium | reverse complement strand
ATGACATAATAGCATATCCGTTTTCTTTGTTTTATTTGTTATGATTGTTTACAGCATTGTTTATTCTTTTTGGCAGATGCTTCTTTTTGCGAAGCCATTCTTCCTTGCGTTTCTCGTATTCGAGTTGATGCTTTTCAAGAAAATTGTCAGCCATTATTCTTCTCTGAACTTACTGTAAATTACACTTACCTTAATCTCGTCGTAAGGGTTCTCGCTTCCTCCTACAAGTCTTGTTCCTGTTAGACTCATGTCATGAACAGTCTTTACAATCGTGCTTGAGCTTGAACTTGAATATGTTAGAGTTACAGGAACCACTACCACTTTGTTCCAGTCAGGGTGTTCGTTTTCCCAATTTGAATTGCTTGCGAGTCCTTGTTGACGATTGTTATACATTGTAGTGATGATGTCAGCTACGTTGTTAAACGTATAAGTGTTGTAAGTTGATGATGTCGTTGCAATGAAAGAGCCTTCATAGTCAGGAACTTCCTGATTCTCGAAGAAGCTGTTCAGACTGTCTTTCGGTATCATCAGCAGCGTTGACGGTGCAGGAAGATTATAGTCGTTAAACGTTTTGTTGTTGTAGCGTGTAAGAACAATCTTCGCTGTGTTCAATGTGTCGTTCTCATGATTCAGCTTGATGTCTTCTACAGGCAATGTAAGTTCAGTGAAAATACCTGCAGGTGTCTTCAGATGTGTGCATGAGTTGTCGCTTGCAAGTTCGTTGATAACGTTGTCATCGTTTATCACATTCGTCTTTTGCAACACCTCTTCTGTTCCTGAGAACACACAAGCTCCTACATAAACAGAGTCAGAATAAGCGTAGTTGAAGTAAACGCGCAGCTGGCTCATATAGATATATGCCATAGAGCCCAAGCCGTCATTTACCTTGAAATACATTCCAGGGCATACGTTGTGAATGAAAGAGTAAGAGTTCTTGAAGTAAGAAGGGTCCTCATAATACTTTTTCAGAATGTAAGTTCCGTAGTTCTTGTAACTTACGCCATCAGCGTCAATATATTCATCGTTGCTGAGGTCAATCTTTATATTAGGTGTATAGTCGTCGTCTTCTCTTTCTTCCTCGCTTACGGTCATGTCAGTCAGGGTATATGTTTTGTTTTTCCTGAGAGCGTTTGCGTCAGTGCGAATCATTCCGTTCTTGAACGGGTCAAAGTTGGAATAATAGTTTACGCCTTCCTCATACGGCTTTGACAATTCGTAGACAGTCATGTTCATTGCAGAGAGCGAATCGCCGTAGAATTCATCGTAATAAAGTCTTATGTGAACAGAGTCGGCAATGATGTCGCCGTTCTCAAGGCTTAGAATACTGTCTCTTTCAGGCAAGGTATAGTCTTCGAATGAAGCGAACTGCGCCATGAAGTCGCCTGTTATGTAAGCGCTGGTCTCCGGGTCTCTGATTTTTCCGAGATATCCGATAGTGTTACGTGCCAACACAGAATCGACAACAAGCGAACTCGATGTTACTGTGAACGTGTCAGTTGCTACGCTCAGCAAGTCTTTGTTGTCTGTCAGAGATGTTCCTATTGAGTCTGTTGTGTCATCGCAAGAAGTGAAAGCAATGCCCGCTATCAAAGCGATGACTGCTAAAAATTTTATTTTCATTGAACTGATTAAATGTTAATGAACTGTATTGTTGTTATTACTCTTATTTACCTTCTCCGTATATAATGTCGTAGAATTTTTCGTAGCTTTCTGCAATCTCCTCGTCTTTAGGGCTGTCTAATATAGGCAAACCTTTTTCTGTAGCATACTTCACGAGTTCAGCGTTGATATCACCGCCTACATTGACAACACCGTCGGAATAGTCAATGGCAAGCTTCTCCAGATCAGTAAATCCGAAATCAGCGCTATACTTGTCAAGAAGATTAGACTTGACATCTCGGAACTCTATGCTCCTCTTGAAATCGTCGCCGAGGTTCTTTGTAAGTTTCTCGGAGAAAAGCGACGTTACTACTTTTGTATTAGCGAACGACGGCTCGTCTTTATATGCAGTTTTGATGTAAAGGGGTATCGCTGAACACATCCATCCTTGACAGTGTATAATGTCAGGTGTCCAACGAAGCTTCTTCACCGTTTCAAGCACACCGCGGGCAAAGAATATCGCACGCTCGCCGTTGTCGTCATATTCCTGTCCGTTCTCGTCTTTTGCCATCAGTCGTTTTGTGAAATAGTCCTCGTTGTCAATAAAGTAGACCTGTATTCTTGTAGACGGAATAGATGCTACTTTAATGATTAGCGGATGGTCGGTTTCATCAATAATCAACATCATTCTCGACAGACGTATAACCTCATGCAGCTGTCCTCGTCTTTCGTTTATGTTGCCCCACTTAGGCATGAATGTTCTTATTTCATAGCCTTTCTCTTGTATAACCTGCGGTACATGGCGACCTAGATGTGCCATTTCGCTGTCAGAAACATACGGAGCGATTTCTTGATTTATGAATAAAACCTTCTTTGCATTCATGATGTAATTTTTTATCCATGCAAAGGTACAAAAAAAAGTTCGTAATCGGCTAACTTTTTTCTTAAATTAGAGAAAACGGGTGTCTTATTGGCATATTTTTTTGATTATTCTTTTTTATTTAAGAAAAATGTTGTTATTTTGCAGCGCAATTTTAGAAAGACGATAAACGTTTTTATAATTATAGCTATGAAAGTATTTCATAAAATAGTAGATCTTCAGAACGAACTGTTTTCTGACAGGAAACAAGGCAAGAGCGTAGGGCTGGTTCCTACAATGGGTGCCCTTCATGAAGGTCATGCGTCATTGGTAAAAAGAAGCGTATCGGATAACGACATCACCGTTGTTTCCGTTTTTGTCAATCCTACACAATTCAATGATCCAAAAGATTTAAAGACTTATCCAAGAACGGTTGATGCCGACTGCAAGCTGCTTGAAAGCGTAGGTGCAGACTATGTGTTTGTGCCTTCGGTAGAAGAGATGTATCCGTTGCCTGACAACCGTCATTTTGAATATCCCCCTGTATCTACGGTTATGGAAGGCGCTCACCGTCCAGGGCATTTCAACGGTGTATGCCAGGTAGTAAGCAGGCTCTTTTATATAGTTCGCCCAGACAAGGCTTATTTCGGTGAAAAAGACTGGCAGCAGATAGCCGTAATAAAGGCTATGGTAAAGGCTCTTTCGCTCAGCGTGAACATTGTAGAGTGTCCTATCGTGCGCGACGCTGACGGTCTTGCACGCTCTTCACGCAATGCCCTGCTCTCTGCCGACGAGCGCAAGATTGCGCCTGCCATATACAAGGCTCTTAAAGAGAGTGTTGACTATGCCAAGACGCATAGCCTGAAAGATACACACGACACTGTTGTAAGCCAGATTAACGCGGTAGATGGTCTCGACGTGGAATATTTCGAGATTGTTGACGGCAACACCTTTCAGTCTATTGCCGACTGGGATAGCTCCGACTATGTGGTAGGCTGCATAACGGTGTATTGCGGGGCAAAGCCTATACGACTTATAGACCATATTAAATATAAAGATTCCCAAAACAAGTAAAACCACCCCTGAAGAAAAAGTAAATTCTGTTTAGGTATGATGATTGAAGTTTTAAAGAGCAAGTTGCATTGCGTTCAGGTAACACAGGCTAACCTCAACTATATGGGTAGCATCACCATTGACGAAGACTTGATGGATGCTGCCGAACTTATTGCAGGCGAGAAGGTGCAGATTGTCAACAATAATAACGGAGAACGTTTTGAAACCTATATTATTAAGGGAGAGCGCGGAAGCGGCTGTATATGCCTTAACGGTGCTGCAGCGCGCAAATGCCAGGTAGGCGACACGGTTATTATCATTGCCTATGCCCTCATGGATTTTGAGGAAGCAAAGACATACAAGCCAAAAGTGGTATTCCCGGAAAACAACAAGCTCGTGAAATAATACAAGCTCGCAAATATTATAAAAATAGGTATTAATTATATATATGCATCAAAAAAATCGTGAGTCTTTATGACCCACGATTTTTTGTTTATTCAATTATCGGTTTACCGATCGGCAATTCAATCGACCTCTCGGTCAGTTGTCCAATCGGTTTCCCGATCATTATTCAATTACTACAAGCGGAGTGTCTTCCATTACGCTTTCACCCTCTTGCACGAGAATGGCAGTAACCTTGCCGGCTTTTTCCGTGTCGAGATTGTTTGCCATTTTCATGGCTTCAAGCACAACTACGGTGTCGCCAGCCTTTACCTCGTCGCCCACAGCAACCTTTATTTCTGTTATAACACCTGGCAGCGGAGACTTCACTGCGTTGTTGACGTTGGCTCTTGCAGCTGCGCCAGAAGCAGGCGCTGCAGAAGGGGCAGGCTGTGCAGCAGGCTTCACCACAACCTTCTTCTTCACAGGTTCCGGCTCTTTCTCCATTTCAACCTTATACTCTTCGCCGTTTACAACTACAGTAGCAATGTTCTCTTCAATGCCGTTGATTGTAACTTCGTATTTGTTACCGTTGATTGTATATTTATATTCTTTCATAATTCATTTCTTTTAAGGGTGTTCTGTCATAGTGAGTATACGTGATCCCCAGTCAGAACGCATTTGCTTGATAGTTATAACGCCTGTCTCCTTGTCATGAACATTGTTTCCTCTGTATTCATGGAGCGCCAATGCTATTGCAGCATATATTTCGTTCTTTTCCATATTATAGACATTTAATCCAGAATAAAATTACATAGGTATGTTACCATGCTTCTTTGCAGGTAGACCTACTCTCTTGGTAGCCAGCTGAGCCAGTGCACGGCATACGCGGAAGCGCGTGTTGCGCGGTTCAATCACGTCGTCGATATAACCGTATTTAGCTGCCTGATAAGGGTTAGCGAACATCTCTGTGTATTCCTCTTCCTTCTCTGCGAGGAACGCCTTCGGGTCTTCATGCTCTTTTGCCTCTTTAGCGCAGAGAACGGCAACGGCGCCACTTGCACCCATAACGGCGATTTCTGCCGATGGCCATGCGTAGTTGACGTCTGTGCGAAGCTGCTTGCAGCCCATTACGATGTGGCTGCCGCCATAGCTCTTGCGCAGGGTTACCGTAACCTTTGGCACTGTTGCCTCGCCGTAAGCGTAGAGCAGCTGTGCTCCGTGCAGAATCACTGCGTTGTACTCCTGGCCTGTGCCTGGCAGGAATCCAGGAACGTCAACAAGGCTTACGATTGGAATATTGAAAGCGTCGCAGAAGCGAACGAAGCGTGCGCCCTTGCGGCTTGCGTTTACGTCGAGCACGCCAGCGTAGCAAGAAGGCTGGTTAGCCACGATACCTACGCTCTGTCCGTTGAAGCGTGCGAAACCTACTATGATGTTTCTTGCGAACTTAGGCTGCACCTCGAAGAACTCGCCGTTGTCAGTGATTGCAGCGATAACCTTATACATGTCGTATGCCATGTTAGGGTCTTCAGGAATAATCTCGTTCAGAGTGTCTTCCATACGGTTGATAGGGTCAGCACATTCCTTGCGTGGAGCCTCTTCCATGTTGTTTGAAGGAATATAGCTCATGAGAGTCTTCAGCATCTCCATAGCCTCTTCCTCAGTAGATGCCGTGAAGTGTGTAACACCGCTCTTTGTAGAGTGAACGCTTGCACCACCCAGATGCTCCTGGTCGATGTCTTCTCCGGTAACAGTCTTTACTACTTTCGGACCTGTAAGGAACATGTAAGATGTGTTTTCCATCATCAGCGTGAAGTCTGTCAGTGCAGGAGAGTAAACAGCGCCACCAGCGCAAGGGCCGAATATACCGCTTATCTGAGGTATGACGCCTGACGCGAGAATGTTGCGCTCGAATATCTCGGCATAGCCTGCCAGCGCGCAGATGCCTTCCTGAATACGTGCGCCACCAGAGTCGTTGATGCCGATAACGGGTGCGCCCATTTTCATTGCCATATCCATGACTTTGCAGATTTTCTGCGCCATAGTTTCAGAGAGAGAACCACCGTTTACGGTAAAGTCCTGTGCGAAGATGTAAACCAGTCTGCCGTCTATCGTACCGCTTCCTGCTACCACGCCGTCGCCAAGATACTGTTTCTTCTCCATTCCGAAGTTGGTGCAACGATGCAGCTTGAACATGTCAACTTCTTCAAAACTGCCTTCATCAAGCAGCATGTCAATACGCTCACGTGCTGTATATTTTCCACGCGCATGCTGTTTCTCGATAGCCTTTTCACCGCCACCGAGGCGAGCCTGCTCACGTTTTGCGATAAGCTCCTTGATTTTTTCTACCTGTTTGCTCATAATTTTATGGTTATGTTTCTTTTTATAATTTAGAGTTTTCTGTTTTCTTGTTTGTTATTTCTCGCAAAGTTCAGTCAAAATGCCGCAAGTAGACTTCGGGTGAAGGAAGGCTATGTTCAGGTTCTCTGCGCCCTTTCGTGGAGCCTTGTCAATCAGCCTTACGCCTTTCTCGTCACATTCAGCCAGTGCGTTGCTTACTCCGTCTTCAATGTTGAACGCCACGTGATGCACTCCGTGATTGCCTTTGTCGAGCCACTTCTGTATAGTGCTGTCGGGTGAAGTCGGCTCAAGCAGCTCAAGTTTTACCTCGCCGCATCTTAGGAAAGCGGTCTTTACCTTCTGGTCAGCCACTTCTTCTACAGCGTAGCACTTCAGACCCAATACATTTTCAAAATAAGGTAATGCTTCTTCAATGCTCTGCACAGCAATACCTAAATGTTCAATACGTGAAATTTTCATGCTCTTCTTAATTATTGATTATTATGCAAAGATACTAATAATTCTCCAACGCTCAAATATTTTATAAGTTTTTAATCATGTTGTCTGCTAA
>JAUNIZ010000189.1 GCA_030523165.1 Prevotellaceae bacterium | reverse complement strand
AAGGCCGTTTCTCGCGCAAGACGGTAATCCCCGTAAATGAGATTCTGTCGGCTAAGCCCGTAGTGGCAAAGCCTATACCTATAAGATTCATATTGATAGAATATGGAGCGGGACATGTAACGTCAGCACAACCGGTAAACGAAAAGGGGTTCATTGAGGAGCTGAAACGCAGACAGGAACAGCAGACTGCAGCGATTGGCGTCTGATGTTGCATAAACGAAAAACGGAAAAGATGAAACTTAAAATAAAGACACTTATTATAGGACTGTTTGCCGCATCCTTTGCCTGCTATGCCAACGGCATTGGAACAAACGGATATGCATATAACAATGACAACGATACTGACACTGTTGGTGTGGATACAATAGCGCAGGACAGTGTAGAACAGATAGAAAAGCTGCCTTATCCGCTTAATATACAGTCAAGAATAGACAAGTTAAGAGAGAGCAAGATATTCAAGACATCAATGGCAGGCATGATGGTCTATGACCTTACCGCCGACTCCGTTATATATAGCTATAACGAACAGCAGCTTATGCGCCCTGCAAGCACACTGAAAATGATGGTTGCCGTTGCAGCACTCGACCGTTTGGGATGCGACTACAGATACCACACGGTAATGGCACATACAGGTGACGTGGAGAATCATGTGCTGAAAGGAGACATATATATAAAAGGTGGCTTTGACCCGACGATAGAAGAGCGCGACCTAGACGTGTTTGTGGATAGTCTGAAAAGCCTTGACGTAGATACCATTCGTGGGAATATATATGCAGATGTGACAATGAAAGACTCCGACCGACTGGGTGAAGGCTGGTGCTGGGACGATGATAATCCTGTGCTTTCGCCCTTGCTGGTATCACGAAAGGAAGAGTTTACCGAGCGTTTAGCAAACCGTATCAGGAAAGAAGGCATAGTCTTTACAGGCGAACTGAGAACAGACAAGATGCCGAGAAGCGCACGTGAGATATGCGTAATGGAGCGTAAAGTGGACGATGTAATGCACGATATGCTGAAGGAAAGCGACAATCTTTACTCGGAATCGCTATTCTATCAGCTGGCGGCATCGGCAGGAGGAACGGCAACGGCAAAGCAAGGCAGGGCGCAGATGAACCGTCTTATAGACAAGCTGGGCTTCAAGCCTTCACGATACTATATAGCCGACGGCAGCGGACTATCGCTTTATAACTATGTTTCGCCAGAGCTGGAAGTGGCTTTCCTGAAGTATGCCTACAAGAACGACTGCATATATTCACGTCTTATGCTGCATTTGCCGATAGCGGGAAAAGACGGAACGTTGGAAAAACGTATGAGAAAAGGCGCGGCTAAAGGCAATGTCTTTGCAAAGACAGGCACCGTGACAGGCGTAAGTGCTCTTGCCGGCTATTGCACTGCAGCAAACGGGCATCGCCTTTGCTTCTCTATAATCAACATGGGAATAAGACACGCATCGTCAGGACGCGACTTCCAAGACCTTGTGTGCGAAGCCCTTTGTAGATAAACTAATGAAAACAACAAACGTATATATGCGCTAAAGTCATGGCGCGAATAAAATAAAAACAAACAATACAATGCCTGAGATAAATGTTTTAGTAGAGAATCTTGTTCGCAATATAGGATTGACCGGGCAAGCGTTGTTCATTACGACACATATTGTCCTTACTCTTCTTGTGATTCTTGCAGCATGGATTTCATATCTAGTATGCCATAGGCTGATAATGCCGATGATGGTAAAGATAGCTGCAAAGACGGAAGTTGAATGGGATGATATATTGCTGAACCCTAACACGCTTAAAGCGGGATGCAAGATAGTGCCGGCTGTTGTAGTGTGGGCATTGCTTCCAAAGGTTTATTATCATTTTCTGACGGTAGAGGAGATATTGACACGCATAACGGCAATATACATAACATTTGCCTCAATGCATTTCTGCATAGAGTTCATAAACTCGTTCAAGGGCTTTGAAGGAGAGAAGCGCACAGCATTGCAACAATACTTCCACACCTTCTGTGGCGTGATAAAGATAGCCATAATCTTTATTGCCGTAATAATAATGACGGCAATAGCGATAGACCGTAGCCCTACTACATTGTTGGCAGGACTGGGTGCTACGTCTGCTGTACTTATGCTTGTTTTCAAGGATACTATCACAGGCCTTGTAGCAGGTATAAGACTAACAAGCAACGACATGCTGCATAAGGGCGACTGGATTACCGTGGACAAAGCAGGCATAAACGGTATCGTTGAAGACATTACGCTTACTACGGTGAAGGTAAGAAACTTCGACAATACCATAGTAACTATAACTCCACAGACCTTAGTGGACGATTCTTTCCAGAATTGGCTTAGTATGTGGAACGGTGGAGGCAGGCGTGTAAAGCGTGTTATATACTTTGACTTCCGCAGTATATGCCTTGTAGATACACAGCTTAAGGAACAGCTTGTGAACAAGAAATACATGAAGAAAGAGGAAATGAACGGCGATGTTGTAAACCTTACGTTGTTCCGTCGCTATGTGGAACGATGGCTAAAGGATAGAGATGACGTCAACGAGGAAATGCTTTTCATGGTTAGACAGCTGGAAGCTACAAACACAGGACTGCCGGTAGAGATATATTGTTTCGTGAAACAGAAGCAATGGAAGCCATACGAACATCATCTTGCAGAGATAATGGAATACATATATGCCATCATTCCTGATTTCGGTCTTCGTGTTTATCAGCGTTACTCGGATAAATAACATAACCCCTCAGATTGCAATATCCACTTTCCATTTGTGGCTTTTAACCATTTTTGTCGCTAAATAGAATACGTATAAACATTAAAAACAATGTTTAATGCTTTGTAGAAAATTTAATTTGCGCTATATTTGCAACAAATTAAATTACTATGAATACAATTCTTGATTTTAACGGTTTGATGGATTGTCTTCGTTCTATGCCTGAAAGACGGAAAGTGGCTATTGCCTGTCCTAACGATAGCCATACGGAATATGTCATTGAGCGTGCGCTTAACGACGGTATAGCTGACTTTCTTCTGGTTACAGACGGGCACAACAGACCGGAACTTGACTCTATTATCGAAAGATTCAAAGGGCATGCAGAGAAGATTGTGACGTCTAGCCCTGACGATGCAGCACGGAAAGCGGTAAGCCTCGTAAGGCAAAAGCATGCAGATGTGCTGATGAAAGGTACATTAAATACAGACAATCTTCTTCGCGCCGTATTGGATAAGGAATGTGGACTGCTTGAACCAGGGCATGTTCTTAGTCACATTACAGTAACAAAGATTCCTTCATACGACAAGCTATTGCTGTTTTCTGATGCTGCGGTAATACCTCGCCCTACGCTTGAACAGTTTGAATCTATCGTTTCCTATGGCGTTGAGATATGCCGAAGACTAGGCAAAGACACTCCTCGTGTAGCATTGATACATTGCACAGAGAAGGTAAATGAGAAGTTTCCCCACACTTTAAGCTATGAATCATTGAAGCGCAAGGTTGCTGAAGGCTGCTTTGGCGATGTCTTTATTGACGGTCCAATGGATGTAAAGACTGCATGCGACAAGGAAAGCGGAATAATAAAAGGTATTGATTCGCCTGTAGTCGGCAATGCAGACATGCTGGTATTCCCTAATATAGAATCGGGCAATGTGTTCTATAAGACTATAACTCTATTTGCAGGTGCGGAGACGGCAGGCATGCTTTGCGGCACTACCGCTCCCGTAGTTGTAGCTTCAAGAGCTGATTCAAATGAATCTAAATACTATAGTCTGACTCTTGCCTGTCTGGGATACAACTCTTAGTCTTAATTCAAGTTTAAATCATGTGTAAGTAAAATGCGAATACTAGTAATAAATCCAGGTTCTACATCAACAAAGATTGCAATATTTGAAGATGAGAAACCTATATGGCTGGCTGGCGCACATCATATGGTCAGTGAGCTATCAGAATTTCATCATATTAACGAACAGTATGAATACCGTAAGAAATTCATTCTTGAACGTCTTACAGATGGAGAACAAGAGATAAGATTTGATGCTGTTATCGGTCGTGGAGGATTATTGAAGCCTTTGTCAGGAGGAATATATCAGGTAAACCAAAAGATGATAGACGACCTGATACATGCAGATATGGAACATGCATGCAATCTTGGAGCATTCCTTGCAGCAGATATGGCACGCCAATGTTCATGCCCTGCATATATAGCAGACCCTGTTGTCGTTGACGAGCTGCAACCTGTAGCACGTTACACAGGCATTCCTGGCATAGAGCGCAAATCTATTTTCCATGCACTAAACAGCAAGGCGGTATCACGCAAATATGCCGCATCAATAGGAAAAAGATATGAAGACCTGAATCTTATTGTTGCGCATCTTGGAGGTGGAATATCTATCGGTGCGCATCGCAAAGGACAGGTTATAGATGTAAACAATGCCTTGAACGGCGAAGGTCCTTTCTCTCCAGAACGTGCAGGAACTATACCTGCAGGCCAGTTTGCAGACATGTGCTTTAGCGGAAAGTATAATCAGAAACAAATAAAACAGATGCTTAGCGGCAAGGGAGGGCTAACTGCCTATCTTGGAACCAACGATATGATAACCATTTCACGCTTTGCTGAAGAGGGCGAAGAGCCGTATAAGTCGGTGCTTGAAGCTATGCTTTATACTATCGCAAAGCAAATCGGCGCAATGTATGTAACGCTTCTTGGCAAGGTAGATGCCATAATCCTTACTGGCGGTATAGCTTTCAGCGACTATTGCGTAAAAGAAATAAGCCGTCAAGTTGATTATCTCGCACCTATTGTAGTGCGTGCAGGTGAAGGCGAAATGGAATCTTTGGCATACAATGCATACGGAGCATTAACAGGGAAACTACAGGTTAAACAATACGAATAGCATTTGTTTAATTCATTGCTCTTTGTGCCATAGTTACTAAAGCATATATTTACGGCTCATAAAGCATAGTTTTCCATGCGGGAAAACTATGCTTTATGATGTGAAACAGATATACTATTAATCCCAAATCGATTGTTCGATTTGGGATTAACTATTTTGAATGTGAGTCGCCAGCTTAGTATATACAGATATTAATCGTCGCTTGCAAGTTCTTTTGCGAGGTCATCTACCTCAATAGTGCCATATTCTATTTTTCCTTCGGCATCAATTATATAGAACGTTGGTGTCCATTTCACACCGTATAGCGCTGCAACAGGAGATTCTTTCATAGCCTTTAGTTCCGTGAACTGTATCCAATTCAGTTCATGTTCGTCGATATAGCCTTGCCAAGCAGTAGAATCTGTATCAAAAGAAACTCCCACAAAGACGGTGTCATTAGACGCATACTGTGTGTGAAGTGCCTTTACCGTAGGTTCTGCAGCTTGACAATCGCTGCACCAAGAACGCCAGAACTCAAGCACAACGCACTTTCCGCGCAACGAACTGAACAGAAAACCTTCAGGATTATCATTGGTATATATCATGAAATCAGGGGCTTCTGTACCGACATCAAGCAGATTCTTGCTTACTTCATCTTCCGAATCGTCATTCAATACACATGAACCGAGGCAGAAAACCAATGCTATTACATATAGGAACTTCTTCATTATTATAGTCAGTTTTTATTTTGCAAAAGTAGTATTTTTATATGTATTGGGCAACAATACTTGCAAATATCATTGAAAAAACTTTTATTTCCGACATTTTGCACATTGTCTTATGAATAGAAACAACTCCTTTTTCGTTGATGAAAGACATGATATATTGACGCTATATGCCTTGTTTTTAGTTCGAATAACTTGTCTAGTCTAATAATATTTGCTATCTTTGCATACAACAGTGTTTCGATATTCGTTTACTGTTTTTCGTATCACCGGATATTAAAAATAACTCTTATGGATAAAAGGAAGCATGTTTCACTCGTACTCTCAAGCGGAGGCGCTAGAGGATATGCGCATATAGGGGCAATAGAAGAGCTGGAAGCGCAGGGATATGATATAAAATCTGTGTCAGGAGCATCAATGGGCGCACTCGTTGGAGGGCTATATGCAGCAGGAAAACTATCTGAGGTCAGCAAATGGATGCAATCGCTCAGCATACGACAGATATTTTCTCTGGTAGACTTCTCTATCAGTATGAACCACATAGTAAAGGGAGAGAAAGTGATGGATGCCCTTAAAGAGATAGTTCCCGACGTGAATATCGAAGACCTTCCTATACCTTTCCGAGCAGTGGCAGCAGACATAAAGAACCACCGTGAAGTGGTTTTCGACAAAGGCAGCCTATATGAAGCCATAAGGGCATCTATATCTATTCCGTCTTTCTTCAGGCCTGTAAAGTCAGGCGAGATGGTTTTGATAGACGGAGGTGTAGTAAATCCTCTTCCTCTCAATAGGGTTGTCAGGAGCGAAGGCGACATCCTTGTAGCGGTAAATGTAAGTGCTATAAGCGAGCATGAGATAGACGAGCTGAAGAATCTGGCAGAGAAAACATTGCACAAGGGCGACAATTCGATACTCAGAAGAATCATTCCGTCGCCTCCACCTGTAGAGAGCAACTATTTTTCTCTGCTTTCAAAGACATTCTCGATGATGATTCAGCAGAACACAGCCTTGTCTTTGGAACTCACTCCACCTGACGTTCTGGTAAACATACCTATGAATCGTCTTGGTGGTTTCAGCTATGACCAGGCGGAAAAGATAATACGCTATGGCAGGGTACGTATGCGTGAGGCACTGAACGATTATCGCTTCCTTGCACGAGAGCTAAGCTTTCCTAAAGAGAAAACATAGTTTTCCGATGAAGAAAACATAGTTTTCCATG
>JAUNIZ010000188.1 GCA_030523165.1 Prevotellaceae bacterium | reverse complement strand
TGTTGCTCAGGCACTTATAAATAATGTTAAACTATAGTGTTGCGGAATTAAGGATCAGTTCTTTTACTTCTGCATTATATATTATCTCTCCACCACAAGAAATAATTGTGTCCAAAAGCGTATCTGCTATCATTGACCCTGAACCTTGCAAACGCCAGCTGCTTTCTATAAAACCGCTATTTACATGTGCAAAGGTGAATAAAGGAAGTGATTCTTTGCGTAATTCCATCTTTAATGAATTGCCACACAGAACATTTATAAGCAACTCATCATCGAAAAGTTCGTGCAGATAATCCCAAGCATTAACATCAAAAAGCTCTGGATATGCCTCCGTCTTTACAATATTAGGATTTAAAGAATCATATTGATGTGCAGACACTAACTTAAGCATATCTGCATATTTATTCAAAGCAGAACGTTCATTAGGGAAAGACTTCGCCAATTCATTGACAAAGCTATCATATCCTTGAACTAAAGAATAAGAACGATCTTCTATAGTTATACGGTCAAAGGCTGCATCCATTTTCTTCCAAGGCAGATTCAACAAGCCAAGATATCTAAAAGCCGAATAAAGCGACTGCCCTTCATCAAGACCTCCGACATAGTGGAAACCCGTATCATAAGAAAGGCCATGCCTTTTATAGCTCTGAATACAACCACCGGCTTGACGTTCTCTTTCCAACAACAAGACACTTCTGCCTGCACGTGCAAGTATATATGCACATTCCAATCCACCTAAACCGCTTCCTATTACAACTATATCGTATTTCTTCATTGCTTGTTATCTTTATTCATTAACCTGAAAATTGCCGGTTGAAGCACATAAGATATAACAACAGAGGAAACTAATCCTACAAGAGTAGAGAAACCAACGGACAGAATTGCCGGGTGTTTGGCAAACAACATTGAGCTTACGGTAATTATCAGGATAACCGCACTGAAGAATATGGCTGTCTTATGATACTCTAACAATGACGGTTTACTATTTCCGTTTATAAGCCCATTCATGACAAATATGCTATAATCAACGCCTATTCCAAAGATAAAAGTGGAGATAATTATATTTATCAAATTAAACTGCACTCCGAATATGGCCATTGTACCCAGTACAATCAACCAGCTTAACAAGATTGGCATAAAGCCCAACAATGTATATTTGATGTTGAAATGAAAGCTGAAAAACAGAACTATCAATACAAAAAGCATAGATACCCATTGAAGAACATTAAAGTCTTTGTTCATCTGTTCCAATGTGTCACGAGTATAATAATAGGTATCAAGAACCAATAAATCAGGAGATGACGATATTGCATCGCATATACGGTTATAATCACTATCGTTTCCTCTAATCGAGTCATTCTTGCATACAACAGACGTAAAGCAAAGATAATCACCGTTATATGACTGTTCCATAAGTGTTGACAGGTATCCTTCAGGAATAATATTCGCCTTATAAAGAGCATCAGGCTTATAATCTGCCGATACAATATCAAAGAAAGGCTCAAACGCTTCAGGGTTTAAACCTTCTTCAGGTGCAGTCTTTCTAATAAGTGAACGTACCTTATCCAATCGTTCTTTGTTCCAATATCTATTCCACGCTTCTATGCGTTGCTTTTGGACTTTTAAAGGTATCAATATCTCATTTGTATGGGTATAACTCTTTACTATACCCAAACGCTGCAATGAATCCAACTTTATAGACAACTCATCGAAATGCTCTATAGCCTCTTCCATAGTAGCGCCTGAACTGGCAAAATACTTTTGCTTGTCTCCTGTATGTGTTTTTGAACGAAGCAGTTCTTCCGAATAGGTTGTACGTTTTTCCTTATAGCCAAGATTATGCATATCTGCATCAAAATGTATTCCATTCACAAGATAGCTCCCAATACAGACTATAGTTACTACAAAAATCAAGAACAATACAGGCTTATTGCGGTCTATTGGATAGGAATTGATACGATCTATTATCTTAAATGCACGATTATTTATCTTGTTCTTTGCAGGATTAAACAATAGGGGAAGGAATATGATACTGAATATTGTAGTGCCTATTATGACAAATGTAGCAAAAAGCCCAAAGTCTTTCAATAAATCCATACGGATAAATATAAGTCCAATAAAAGAACCTACTGTAGTAATACATCCCAAACAAACTGGCTTTACCTCATCTTGTAATACCTGTTCAGGGTCATTCACATATTTGAAGTGTGTGATAATATGCAAAACATAACTGAAAGCCACACCCAGAACTACGGCACCTATACCCAATGCAAGCAATGAAAATTGTCCTTTTATAAAATACATTGCCGAAAGTCCGAACAAAACGCCAAACACTACAGGCAACAATAATAATGGAACTGTATTATAATTCCGGAAGCAATAAAATATGAAAAGCAATACTATGACAAGAGACCAAGAAATAGTTTCCGTCAAATCAGACTTGATTCGCCATGAATTATAATATCCGCTTGCAGGTGTTCCATGATAGCTTATCTTGACATCAGGCACTTCATGCTCAAAGTTATTTATATTTTCGTTCAGGATATTGAACAATGCCGAGCCTTGACCTGTATTTGTAGAAGAATATTCTGGCGTAAGGAATGCTACACATACAGTAGAATCCTTAACGAAGAAATGCCCGTCAACGATTTTATAATTACCTCCTGATCCAGACAAAGGATTGAACTGTTCCTTCAATACAGAGCGCAAGCCTATAGGATCCATTTGAATCAATTCAGGAAACATTGACCCGAATGAACCTTGCAAATCGCTCTTGTTCACCTGCATTTGCTTTTTCATGCTCTTATAAGTAAGCAAGGAATCTATATATTGATAAGCAGACGTGTCGATATATGAAGGCAGATGTGCGCTCATATAATCAATGGCATCAGGAATAATATCCTCTGGAATCTGATAAAATATATCACCGATTACATGATTATCTGAATCTCTTTGAGATTCCATTGCTTCCAATGAATCGATAAAGGCATCGCACGTCTCTGAAATACGCTCTACTGGCACTCCTTTCTTGCCTTCAAAAAGAATGAAAACCTTATCTTTAATGCGCAGATCAGCAAAGGCAAGCTTTGTTGTTCCGTCTTCATTCTTTGATGAAGGCATTAGCTTATTAAGATCTTCTTCAAGATGTATCTGCATAGCAAAGTATCCGAATACGGAAAACAAAACTATCATTAACACCCAGGAAAGATATGCTTTCCGATGAAGAAACCTATATATTCTGATACATATATCTGTCATATCGCCATCTCTCCCTTAAAATCTATATATGTCTTCTCTTTATCCTCTATTCGTGCAGCAACAATAAACGTGTTGTCATCTAAAGAAGATATATTGATTGTAACATCAACCTCTGGGCATATCGCAGGTGATGCTATTGCCACTAAACGGCATTGTTTTATCATACGAATGCGCATATCATGACCTATAAACAATGATGCACATTCGCGGATTGTCTCAATATTGCACACGCCAGGGCATATAGGATTTCCTGGGAAATGCCCTTCATATACTTCGCAATCAGGCAATATCGCCAAATGAAAGACAGCATTTCGTCTTTCATCATCCTTGTCTATGCCCATTATTCTATAAAACTTGTTTTCAAGCAACATTGATTCCTCCTTATTATATATATCAGCTGATGAAGATTTTCATCTGAGTATCGGCTATTTTCTCATCGCCTACATAAGTTTCACCTGTAACTATCGTAACTCCTCCAAGCTCAGTTCCCTTAACGATTGTAGTCTGTAGCTCTTCGCCTACATACGGGCAACGATAACAATGAAATTTCTTTATCTCTCCTATATAGCCCACTGGAGGGTTTTCTGCACCTTTTGCCTTTGCGAAATATCCAGCATAGGCGGAAGCAGACTGGGCGATATTCTCTAGAAGTCCAGCTTCCGCCATCATGCCATCCTTATCAACAAAGAAGTTGTCTTCTCTTATAACAAAGCCAGTAACTACCTTTGCTTCATCTATATCATGTAACCTATCTACCATAAGGATAGGTTCCCTCTGTGGTATATAGTTTTTAATGTCTTCAAATTCCATTATTTCTCAATATGAGATTCTATATAATCGTATAGATTGTCGAATGTCTGGATATTACGCAAATCAGAGATTGGTATCTTTATATTATAGGTACACTGTATGATAGCAACAAGATCAACAAGACTTAAACTATCCAACTCCAGTGTTTCTTTCACATTTGCATCTGGTGTAAAAAGTGATGATTCCACTTCAAACTCATCCGAAAGGATTGAGTTAACCTGTTCTATGATTTCTTCACGTGTCATAATTTGTTTGAATTTAAATGTTATTTTCTATATGTTTTATATTTATATCTTATATCTACATGTTTCTTACGATAAGCGTAGAGTTTGTTCCTCCAAATCCGAAAGAATTTGACAAGAACATATCAAAATGTCCTTCTCTTGTCTCAGGAATGACATTAATACAACAAGTTTCTTCGTCGGGGTTTTCAAAATTGATGTTTCCCGCAATGAAATTGTTTTTCATCATCAATACGGAATATATCAGTTCACTGGCACCTGCCATCCACATCTCATGACCAGTCTGGCTCTTTGTCGATGTTACAGGAACATTATAATCGCCAAATATCTGTGCAATAGCCTGAGCTTCACGGCTATCACCGATTCGTGTAGATGTAGCATGGGCATTAATATAGCCTATTTCCTTTGGAGAAACATTTCCGTTTCTTAGGCAAATCTCCAATGATCTTGCAGGCCCGGCTACATTCGGAGTAGATATATGATATCCGTTTCCAGAGAAACCCCAGCTTACAACTTCAGCTATAATAGGCGCTCCACGCTTCACGGCATGTTCATAACTTTCAAGGATAATAGTTGCTGCGCCACCTCCAGGCACCAATCCGTCACGGTCTTTATCAAACGGACGGCTTGCCTTTGTTGGTTCATCTTCTCTAATAGAGAAAGACTGGATACCGTCAAATGATGCCACACTATACGGATTTGTCTCTTGCGCGCCACCGCAAACGACACATTCCTGCAAACCGTTTCGTATTAACATTGTAGCTAATCCAACCGCTTGCGAACCTGATGCACAAGCTGCTGAAGCGGTAAGATTTATTCCACGCAATCTGAAAAGGCATGCCAAGTTCATTGTTACCGTAGAATTCATTGACTGGAAAATAGAACCGCTTCCACAAGCTGCCGTATCTTTAAACTGACGAAACTTGTCTATAGCGCACACGGTAGCTTCTGCTACCGAGTCATTTCCATATATTATACCTACTTCATGACTATCTATATAATCTTGCTCGAGCTGTGCGTTCTCCAAAGCAGAGCGAGTTGCCATATAAGCGTATTGTGCTTCTTCTGGCATGAATTGGCGCAGATTACGCGGAACAAAAGGCTTCAAGTCAGGACGTTCCACTTTCGCGCACAATGCAGAACGAAAGCCTGCTTCTTTTCGTTCAGGGCTAAAAACAATACCGCTCTTGCCTTCATAGAGAGAAGCGCGAACCTCTTCAAGCGTTTTACCAAGGCAAGACCATATACCCATACCTGTTATTACAACTTTTCTTTCCATATATTTCAAAATACTAAGTTTGTTATTTCCATTATATTTTCTTTTTCCAACACCTTCTTCTTTTTACTAAAGAAGGGTTTAAAGGCTTCCATTGAGACAACTCTCTAACATTATTTTCCAATTGAGGACCTGTTTCTGCCCATTTAAAATTATATTTGTTATAGATAGGAATCAAATCACTGAAAAACAAAGCGTTCACGCCTAACCCTTGATAATCAGGGTGTACAGCTATAAGTAACAGTTCTGCTTTATCCTCTCTCTTCCATTTTAATGAGCGTAAAAGATGATACCAACCAAACGGAAATAATGTTCCTTTAGATTTCCTTAAAGCATCTGAAAGGCTGCCCATCGTAATTGCGACACCTACAAGTTCACCTTTTTTATTTTCTATTACAGGCAACATCTGCTTGTCTATCAATGGGAAATAGCGCTTTACATACATGTCTATCTGCTTTTCTGACAATTCCGTATATCCAAAAAGCTTTGAATAAGCAAGATTAAGCAATTGGAAAACCTTCTTTCCATATCCATGTTTTAATACGTCTTCATTATTTAATTTCCTTATATGAAGCCCAAGCATCTCTTTTGTATAGTTGGATACACGAACATATTTCTGAGGTATTTCCTTTGGAACATCTATAGCTACCTGTACCCAATCTACCTCTTTCTCATAGCCAAGCGCTTCCATGTGTTTCGGATAATAAGGATAATTGTATATTGTAATCATTGAACCGACTTTATCAAAGTCTTCCATGAGCATACCTTCTTTATCGAAATCGAATATGCCCATAGGACCTTGTATATATTCCATGCCACGTTCCTTGGCCCATTGTTCTACTGCTTTGAGCAATGCTGCTGATACATCTTTGTCGTCAATGAACTCTATCAATCCAAAACGGACATTCTTTGTTCCCCATTTCTCATTTGCCCTCCTATTTATAATACCGGCTATGCGTCCTATGGTATTACCTTCTTTATCGTATGCAATAAAAGGTTGTATATCGGAATATTCCAGACCAGTATTCTTTTTCCGGTCAAAAGTATCACGAATATCCATATCTAAATCAGGAACATAATAAGGACAGTCTGCATACAATTGTCTTGCAAACTTCACGAAATCATTCATTTCGTGCCTCGTCCCAACCTTTTTTATTATAATATCTTTCATATACGAGAGCAAAAATACAACGTTTTTTGCTCTTAGAAAAGACGATTATCAAAATCGAAAGAGTATTGAACACTAATTGTGAAATAAA
>JAUNIZ010000187.1 GCA_030523165.1 Prevotellaceae bacterium | reverse complement strand
ATTATATATATAAATATATATGTTAAATTATTTAACAATCATTCTTGTTTTTTCGTCTTGATATTTGATGGTGCAAGAAAATAACTGAACTAACTGAACCAACTGAACCACTTTTTCTAAAAATTAAAGCATCCATTACAAAATATCGATACACGAAAATTGCATACTTGCACATCTGTATTTTCATATCGATAACGCATAATCAAGGATTTCTATTGCATCATCAAAACAAAGCATAGCTTTCCTATGAAGAAAAATATATTTTCCGCACGCGAAAGCATACTTTTAATTCACAATTAGGGCAGACGCCGTAAATTCATCTTGGCACAAAACGCAAGCGACGTCATAGAGATAATAATGCTCCGTTTCGCACAAACGCAAGCAACTAGGCATACTGTCCCGTCGGATTTTGCTAATCAGACGTTGAAGAGGATAAGGATTTTAAAATCCGCAACAAGAATACCTATGTCAAGATTTGTATCTTTAATCGGATTTGAAATCCTTATACTCAGTGCTGCGGATTAGTAAAATCCGCAGAGACATTACTCTTGTTGTTTAAATAGTTATTTTAAACACCCATTATATTAACTAAATAAAAAATATCTTATATTCTTAACACAATTTAACCGCTTAACGGCTCTAGAAATTTGGTGCTATGGTATTTTCTTTGTAATTTTGCAATGTGAACGATGAAACACTGAGGTCAGTGGCCAATGACCAAGGAAATCAGAAATTCACAAAGTGCGCGCAACAACCGAGAGTAAGAAGAACACTATTCGCAACAGAACTTAAAAAAATTCATTAACAACAAAACTTTAAAAAATTATGGGAACTACAACGAACAACATTCAAGAAGCAAGGGAACAACACTGCTTGTCCGTATTACAACGGCAGGCTACACGATTAGCAAAGGCTGTGAAGCACTTCGCTATCGGCTCTATACAAAGTTCTATTCAAAGTAGAAAGACAGGACCACCATTTTGCTGTGCGCTTCCTTGACTGAATTGGCATACATTCGCATAGTGGCATCTTGCAAACGGCTTGCATGGTTGGTGTCAAGGCTGTTGATAAGCCCATAGCAGAACTTAAGTTCCGGGCGCAGCTTGAAGTAAGGAAGATAGAAATCGCAGCCCAAGCCTATCTCCAGGAACACGTCATAGCTCTTCAGCTTGAGATAGTCGTTGTCTTTGCCTGAAAGATTGAGCATAGGATTGATGCCGCCTACAAGATAAGGGCGAACGTTGTTCAAGCGCGGAGCGCTGAAGATAAGGTCGAGCGCAGTGGAGATATATGCCGACTTCATTTCCTGGGTCTCGGTTACAGGCTGCCCGTTCTCAAGCGTTTCGCTAAGGTTCATGAAGGTATAATGCCTTGTGCCGAAATACATGGCAGGGGCTACACGGAACGCGAAATGGCTGCCAAGCCTCAACTCGCCAAGCACACCTACGGTAAAGCCCGGATCCCAACGGTCTTGGTCGCACGTAACGATACGCTCTACAGTGGTGCCGTCTTCACTGGTAATAATCTGGGGACCAGCGTTCATAAGCTCTATGTCTTGCAAATGCAAGCCTACGACAACACCGAAATGGAATGGCCGCAAGTCGGTATATGGCCTGTTCTGCACGGTAAGGTTCTGGGCAGAAGCCACAAGCGCAACGTTAAGCAGCAGCAATATGAGTGAAATAGTTTTCTTCATCTTAAGTATAACGCAAGATTTGCCGTGAAATTGTATCCAGACGCTATAAGTTTACTCCTCATGCCTATGAAGAAAGGAAGCTACAGAAGAAAAACGCCCGCTATTTCTTCTTCATGTCGAGCACCAGCTTGCCCACAAAGATGCCGTGCTTGCCGTTCTGGTCATTGGGAACAGACTTGCCGTCAAGGTTATCGGCATACTTGAGTTCTGTGAAGTATGTGTGCGAGTGCCCGCCAAGCACAAGATCGATATTGCGCGTTGCAGCCATCATCTCCGTATCGTCAACTCCGAACACGTCCCAGCCGAGGTGTGAAAGACAAATCACAAGGTCGCATTTCTCCTTGTTCTTAAGCAGGTCAGCCACTTCGTTTGCCGTCTCTACGGGGTCGTTATACTTCACGCCTTCGCACGACTTAGCGAACACAAGGCCGTCAAGCTGTGGACAGATGCCGAACACGCCAATCTTGATGCCGTTTCGTTTCAGTATGACGTATGGCTTGACAACACCTTCAAGGGGAGTGCCTGTAAAGTCATAATTGGCACACACGATGGGAAAGTTTGCCTTCTTGAACAGACGCGCCATGTTCTCCACACCGAAGTCGAACTCATGGTTGCCAATCGTTGCAGCGTCGTATTTCATCATGTTCATCAGCCCAATCTCCACATCGCCCTTATACATGGTGTAATAAGGCGAACCTTGCGAGAAATCGCCGCTGTCGAAAAGCAGCAGGTCAGGGTTCTCCCTGCGCTGTTCCTTCAGCATCTCGATGCGTCGGAGAAAGCCGCCTCTGCCAGCAAGCATGGTGTCAGCGAGATTCCTGTTCAGCGGAAATATGCAGCTGTGAGTATCGTTGGTATGCAAGACAACTATCTTCTTGCCCTTTGCCTCTGCACCGCAAGCTATCGTAACGAGCAGGGCTATCATGATAAACAAACGTTTCATTTGCCTTCTATTTTAATTCTTCCTTCAATCTTTGAGTCAATGTCTATGCCTTGCGCCATCTTTTCCTTCATATAGCGAACTATGATATAGCGCACGTTGTTGTCGGCTGAAGCAGGCGAATTTGCATTATAGCCACTCTTGAAAGCCTCCATATTGTCATTGCCCTGGGCAAGATAGTCGAGAGTAGCCACACGATATTCCCTGTCAGCGTCTATCTCCTTGCCGTCAAGACGTGCCGATACAAGTCGCCCGTCTTTGGTTATGACAAGCTCAACGCCACGGCTTACCGACTCGCCTCCTACCATAGCTATCTGCGCAAACAGTTCCAACACCTTGGAACCCTTGAGCGTAAGGAAACATATCTTGTTCTCAAACGGCGCTACATCAAGCACATCGCCGAAGGTTATGTCACCCTTTGCAAAAGCTGCACGTATACCGCCCATGTTATAAACAGAAAAGTCGGGCTTCTCGTTGTATGCTTTACCTCCCCATACAAGAACGTCAGCCAAGAGGTTTGACAGATTGCTTTCAGGGCGTTCTGCATAAAGATATTGGGCAGCACGGCCTACAACAGGACTCATCACGCTGTCAACCTTCTGCTTGTAAGGAGCAATAAAGTCAGCAGCCTCCTTGTCTTGCGTGGCATCGTATGACGCATCGACAAGTATTCGTGAACGGCTTACCGAGTCAAGTTGGTAATGCGAAGAGCATGACACGCCAACCAACGCAGCAGGCAAGAGCAAGAATGTTATAAGTTTCTTATTCATAAATGTTTATTAATGAAATCGTCTTAAAGCCAATATTGACAACATGGACACGCATTGACAGAAACATTACATGAATAGCCAATATGCCCGTTGTCAACTGCAAAGTTAGCCAAAAACGCAAAATAAGGCAAAGAAAAAGTCAAAAAATTCCTGTTACATTTGGAAGGAAAGCGAAAAAATAGTACCTTTGCAACCGCTTTCGACGTAATCGCTGACAGGAAGAAGTGTTGCCTAGTTATGTTACGTTGGAACTATAACAAATTTAATTTATCAAAAAATGGATTTAATTAAAGTTGCTGAAGAAGCATTTGCAACAGGCAAAAAGTTCCCTGAGTTCAAGTCTGGTGACACAATCACTGTTGCTTACAAAATCATCGAGGGTTCTAAGGAGCGTATCCAGCTCTACCGTGGCGTAGTTATCAAGATCTGTGGACACGGAGAGAAGAAGCGTTTCACAGTGCGCAAGATGTCAGGAACAGTTGGTGTAGAGCGTATCTTCCCAATCGAATCTCCGAACATCGACAGCATTGAGGTTAACAAGCATGGTAAAGTTCGCCGCGCTAAACTGTATTACCTTCGTAAACTTACAGGTAAGAAGGCTCGTATCGCTGAGAAGAGAGTCATCACCAAAAATTAAACCCTTTTCGGTAGGAAAGATAAAAACAGGCTTGTTCCATTCGGTTCAAGCCTGTTTTTAGTTTTACCCCAATCGGTCATGGATTTGGGTTCAACGATAAACGGATAATCGGTTTATGTTTCGTATAAGGCAGATGTCTGCTGCCTTTATTCTATATCTTCTTTAATCTACACATTATTATAATATAAATCAGTGTATATACGCATTATTGTATATACACATTGACTATCTCCATGATATACATGTCATGATAGCCTCCTTGTTTCTCTCCATACCAGTTGGCTATTGACGGGTCAATGAAACTTGAAGCCTTTATATCGTCTTTATATAGCTTTCTGCATTCTAAAGTAAGACGTGCCTGTTCGAATGTAACGTTTCCCAACTCTGTCTCTACAGGCTTCAGACCTGTTTCCTTCACCTTGTCATAATCCCGACCCGACTTGCTTCCGCAGAAGTTATATATCTTGCGCGCTTCTGGAGTGTCGCCGAGGAAAGACAACGTTAGACATTCGCCGTTCTCTACAAATTCATGAGTGAAACGCTCTGGGCGCACAAAAGCTATTGCTACAGGCTTGTTCCACAGCCAACCTATACAGCCCCATGAAGCTGTCATCGTGTTGAAACTATCCTTGTTGCCTGCTGTTACAAGCATCCATTCCTTGCTTATAGCACTGAAGAAATTGTCTTCAAGCTGTTCTACTGTTATCCTTTTCATTATTGTTTCCTTTCTATTTTGCCGTCATCGGCAATGGTTATGTTCTTTTCTTTAATATCTGCTGCAGTCAAAGCCTTCATCTGCTGCGCAACGGAATTTGTAGTGTCTTCGCGTGGACCTATTCCTCTCTTCTGTATAAAGGAATGTATCTTGCCAGAGATAAAGCTGCCCTCAGCGTCTACGTCAATCTCTACAACTGGCGCATAGCCAGATATTCCGCTTGTGCTTATACCGTAAGGCGTGCAGAAGTTGCCCAGACTATATGCGATAAAACGGTCTTTATACATCTCTACACAACGTACAACATGGGGACCGTGACCATATACAATGTCTGCTCCGTTGTCTACACAGAAATGTGCAAACTCTCGTAGCGAACCTCTGTCTTCTCCTAAGAATATCTCTTTGCCGTATGGCAGATGGCTCTTGGTCTTGCCTTCTGAACCTCCATGGAACGACACTATCACTATGTCCGAGTTCTCGCAAAGGCTGTCAAGTATCTCTTTCACTACAGAAAGGTCTTTATGAAGCAGCGTATATGAATTATGCCCAAAAGCACAGAAACCGTATTTCACACCGTCACGCTCTATTATAGCTGCACGTCTGCGACCCTTTAGCCCGGCATATTCTATGCCAAGTTCGTCAAGAGCTTTCTCTGTAGACACCACACCTGTCTGACCGAAGTCAAAGGCATGATTGTTTGCCATGCTAAGAAAGTCGTAGCCAGCCTCTTTCAGACGTGGAGCGTATTTCACAGGAGTTCTGAAAGCATAGCTGAAAGCTGACTTCTTTTTAGTAGTCTCGCCACCGTCACACAATGTTCCTTCAAGGTTTCCAACAGCAATGTCTGCATCTGTGAGAATCTGTTTCACGTCTTTGAACAACGCATTCCCGTCATCGGCAGGCAAGGCAGGCGAAGGATATGTAGTTTCCATCATGATATCGCCTGTCATGGCAATGGTGATAACCTTCTTTGTATCTTTATTGCCATTTGCCGTTGAATCTGTATTGGCAGCTGAATCTTTGTTTGCAGCAGAACCGGCACTCTGTTCTATATCAGACGCATATACATCAACGGGCATAGACTCTTTCTTGTCTGTGCCCGTTGAATTGCAGGCTGTAGCCAGCCCTGCGTATAGAAAAGTAAGAAAAATTATCAGTGTCTTCATTATTTCACACGACGTGCGCCAACATATCTGCGCGAATAGTAAGCCTCATCAGAACTGCTTACCTTAACACCTTTTCTGCTGGCATGGATGAAATTAAAGCTTCCGTTCATAGGGTCTACGTCAACAACGATGCCAACATGACCTATTGTCTTGCCTGAACGTGGACTTGTGAAGAACACGAGGTCACCGCTTTGTAGGTTTTCTTTTTCAACAGGGTCGCCTTGCGTGTATTGGGCACGTGAAGAACGGTTAAGTTCAATACCCAAGTTCTTGAACACGTAGCTTGTAAAGCCAGAGCAGTCGAAGGCAGAAGGACCAGACATGCCTGCACGATAACGTGCTCCAAGGTGTGAGAATGCTTCATCTAACATTTCATCAACAGATGCAAAGCTGAAGTCGCTATCATAGTCTTCGTTATAAAGGAAGTCGTAATTATCTATTTCCTGTGTTTTCTGGGCGTCAGTTTCTTCCTTGTCATTGTCCGCGAATGTTGGGGCAACGGCAATAAACAACATAATAATAAAGGTCAATATCTTTTTGCTATACATAAAGTTTGTTTTTTAGACCAAAGGAAAAGTTAGGTCTGGGTGAATTTTCTGTTTGCGAAGTTACGAAAAAAATGGCGTAAATCCAAGTAGCTTTACATCTTTTTCAATAGCAAAAAGCATGCCTGAACATTAAAATAGAAGACATTATCTTCTGTTTTTCAGCATTTTAGAGCACAATCGTTACAAAAAAGGTTGAAGTTGCAAATTTTACATTATTTAATACAAAAGCTATGTTTCGCATGAACGAATATTTGCTTTTTCCGCAATAAAACATAAGCAATTTATCGCAACAGATACGTCTGCTGTTCAAAAAAATCAGTCATTTATTTTGATTTACCCTAACTTTGCAGTAATTTTGCAGCCATAAGAAAATAAAGCCCTTTTATTGAGACACGATTAACCTCTTATTGGGAAAATATAAAATCTATATTGAGAACTATAAAACTCTT
>JAUNIZ010000186.1 GCA_030523165.1 Prevotellaceae bacterium | reverse complement strand
CATAGCATAAACAATGTAACAAGCGTGTAAATTAATCAGAAAAAGTTTTCTGTCTGAAACAGATTTCACACCATAAAAGCCTTTCATTATTATGCGAGTTCGTATATTAAAAAATAAATAGCGGAAAGAAGAAATAAACATCATTTAAAATAACATTGGCATCTGACATAAAACAATATGGGTTATTGACTTCGCAGAATGCCCGTTGGTTCATAACAACAAAAAAGCGGATAAGTAATATTCAGTTACTTTATCCGCTTTTAGGTATATGTTTGGTGTTTATAAACAGAGTCTAACGTTGATGCCTTCGGTGTCAAGATATTGCTTGAGCTCGCTTATCTTGATTTCTCCGAAATGGAACACGCTGGCTGCCAAGGCTGCGTCTGCCTTGCCAAGAAAGAAGGCATCACGGAAATGTTCCATTGTGCCTGCACCTCCACTGGCTATTATCGGTATATTAAGTTCGTCAGACAAACGGGCAAGGGCTTCGTTGGCATAGCCGGTCTTGACACCGTCGTGGTTCATGCTAGTAAACAATATCTCCCCTGCCCCACGCTCTTCGGCTTCCTTTGCCCATTCGAACAATCCGCGATTGGTAGGAATGCGCCCGCCGTTGAGATAACACATCCACTTGCCTTCATCAAACTTGGCGTCTATCGCACAGACACAGACCTGCGAACCGAACTTTGACGTTATTTCGCTTATCAGTTCGGGACGTTTCAGGGCAGCACTGTTCACGCTGACCTTGTCGGCACCAGCATACAACAGACGCTCTACATCGGCAAGGGCATTGATTCCGCCACCTACGGTGAATGGAATGTTTATCTCTTGTGCCACACGTGTAACGACATCGGTAAAGGTCTTGCGTCCTTCGCTGCTTGCGGTAATGTCAAGAAACACCAATTCGTCGGCTCCTGCCTGGCTATATGCCTTGCCTAACTCTACGGGGTCGCCTGCGCTGCGCAGATTGACAAAGTTTGTTCCCTTTACCGTCTGACCGTCTTTAACGTCGAGACACGGAATTATTCTCTTGGCTAGTCCTTTTGACATATATGTATCTATAGCTATTGCTGCTGACCCATATCTTGAATCAGCATGTTTATATTTATCTTTCCCTCATAAACGGCTTTTCCGAACACTACAGAAGGAACGCCTATACGGTCGAGTTCTTTCAGGTCTTCAAGCTTTGACACACCACCGCTGGCTATGAGGTTTATTGACGGGAAGGCTTTCATTATCTGCTCATAGAGAGAGAAGGCGGGGCCAGCGAGAGTGCCGTCTTTTGATATGTCTGTGCACAAGACGTTTGTCACGCCTTTGTTAATGTAATAGTCGAGGAAAGGAAGTATATCTTCTGCCGAATCTTCTTTCCAGCCGTTGATGCTTATCTTTCCGTTGCGCACGTCGGCACCGAGTATTATGCGCTCTGCGCCAAATTCATCAAGCCATGACGTGAACATCTCTCTATGGGTAACTGCAACTGAGCCTATGGTGACCATTGACGCACCGTTACTGAAAGCTGTCTGTATATCGTCTTCGGTCTTTATGCCACCACCAAAGTCAACTACAAGGCTTGTCTTTTCTGTAATCTGCCTAAGGGTATCGGCATTGACGATATGCTTTGACTTAGCTCCGTCGAGGTCTACAATATGCAGACGCTTGAAGCCTAATGCATCGAAACGGGCAGCCATATCTACAGGCGAGCTGCCGTAAACCGTCTTCTGGTCATAATCGCCTTTGGTGAGACGAACGCACTCGCCTCCGATAATGTCTATTGCCGGAATAAGCTGTATCATTTTTCGTCGATGGATAAGAAATTCTGTATTATCTTTGCCCCCGTCTCTCCGCTTTTCTCGGGGTGGAACTGGGTAGCATAGAAGTTGTCTTTATTCAATGCCGCGCTGTAGGGCAAAATATAGTCTGCGGTAGCTATTGTGAAATCGCATTTGGGAACATAATAGCTATGCACAAAATAGACGAATGTGTCTTTTTCGCCAAAGCCTTTGAACAACGGCGACTTAAGGTCGTGCAAGTCATTCCATCCCATTGCAGGCACCTTGTCTTCGTGTCGCTCAGGGCAAAATCGCTTTACGTCTACGTCGAACACTCCGATGCACTGGGTATCGCCTTCTTCCGAATGACGGCAAAGAAGCTGCTGACCTATGCAGATGCCCAGCACAGGCTGTTTAAGCCCGGTAATGACCTTGTCGAGATTATGTGAACGCAGATACTGCATGGTTTCGCTGGCTTCTCCCTGACCCGGGAATATCACTCTATCTGCAGACGCTAATTGCTCTGCGTCGTCGGTGAGCAACGGCTCTACACCTAAACGGCGAAGGCTGTTGACCACGCTATAGATATTTCCAGCATTATATTTTACTATCGCGACATTCATCTTCTTAGCTGAATATTATCGTCTTGTTATGATATGTGAGAATCTTTCGCTCGATATGCTTTGTAACGGCACGGCTAAGAACAATCTTCTCAAGGTCTCTACCCTTGAGCACAAGGCTTTCAGGTGTATCCTTGTGGGTTATTCTTACCACGTCTTGCTCTATGATAGGACCAGCGTCAAGCTCGGTGGTAACATAGTGGCTAGTAGCGCCGATAATCTTCACGCCTCGCTCCCATGCCTGATGGTAAGGGCGAGCGCCAATAAACGCAGGAAGGAACGAATGGTGAATGTTTATAATATGATGAGGATAAGCCGCTATCATCTGCTCGCTTATAATCTGCATATAACGGGCAAGCACGATAAACGTAACTTTCTCCTTCTGCATAAGTTCCATTTCAGCCTTCTCCACTTCTTCCTTGTTGGAATGGTCTTTCTTTATAGACCACACGTAATAAGGAATGTTGAACTGCTCGGCAATATATCGCAAGTCTTCGTGGTTGCTTATGATGCACGGAATGTCAACGTTCCACTCGCCTGCCTTATATCTTGCCAGAAGGTCATATAGACAATGGCTCATCTTGCTAACGAAGATAGCCATACGCGGCTTCTCGTCGTTGAAATAGAGATTGAATGTCATCTGGTATCTTGCTGCATACAGAGTCTCGATATATTCCTTTATCTTATCGCGCGGAATGATGAAATCTTCCATCTCCCACTCTATTCTCATGAAGAACATGCCGTCTTGGCGGTCTACATACTGGTCAAGATAAACGATGTTTCCTTTGTTGTCGGTGATAAACTTTGTTACTTCCGTAATAATGCCTGGCTGGTCAGGGCAGTGGAGAAGCAATATTGCAGTAGGTTTCATTTCTTGATTTTAAAACTTTATTAATTATATCCACGTCAGTAATTGGCTCGTAAATTACACTTATAACCGACAGGGATTTTAAATTCACCGTGCAAAGTTATAAAATAAAACGGAAATAAAAGAATAAAATCTAAACAATAAAGGCGATTATAAAGAAAACAGTAAGATATGAGGCTGGTTAATGATAAAAATATCAATATGAAAAAAGAAAGACCGTTTACATAATAATAAACGGTCTTGCCAATATAAATCATTTAATAAAAATCATTATAAGCCCATAATGGTAAGGCCTGCCATGACAATGCTTACCATTGACATCAGCTTAATAAGGATATTCAGCGAAGGACCAGAAGTATCCTTGAACGGATCGCCTACAGTATCGCCAACAATGGCTGCCTTATGACAAGCTGAGCCCTTTCCTCCGTAGTGACCTTCCTCTATCATCTTCTTGGCATTGTCCCATGCACCACCTGAATTTGCCATGAACACGGCGAGGGTAAAGCCTGCCGACATGCCTCCTACGAGGAGACCCAACACGCCTGCTACACCAAGCAGCAATCCGATGACTATAGGAATTATTATTGCCAATAGCGACGGAACTATCATCTCACGCAAAGCCGAGCGTGTGGAAATCTGAATACAACGTTCATAGTCAGGTGTTGCCTTGCCTTCAAGTACACCTTTTATCTCGCGGAACTGACGGCGAACTTCATCTACCATTGAACCTGCTGCCCTTCCTACAGCCCCCATTGTTATTCCGCTGAACATGAAAGCTGCCATCGCGCCTACGAATATGCCGATGATAACCTTAGGATTCATGAGATTGACCTGGAAGAAATCTACTATATCCAACAGTTGCGCACTTTCAGGGTTAAACTGATTACCCAAATTATCTATGAACACAGAACCTTCATTGACGGCTCTTACCATAGCTATCTTTATTTCCTCGATATAGGAAGCAAGCAATGCCAATGCCGTAAGCGCAGCACTACCAATGGCGAAACCTTTGCCTGTAGCTGCGGTAGTGTTGCCTAAAGCGTCGAGAGCGTCAGTGCGTTTACGGACATTCTCGCCTAGACCGCTCATTTCGGCATTGCCACCAGCGTTGTCTGCTATAGGGCCATATGCATCGGTAGCGAGAGTTATGCCGAGAGTAGAAAGCATTCCTACTGCTGCTATGCCTATGCCGTAGAGACCGCGTGATATGCTTGACGATGTCATTGACATATCGAAACCGTTGGCGCAAAGATAACTCATGATAATAGCCACTGATATGGTGACAACAGGTATCATCGTGGATATCATGCCTGTCCCTATACCTTTTATAATAACCGTGGCTGAACCTGTTGTTGATGCTTTTGCTATGCCCTGTGTAGGCTTGTAGCTTTGGCTGGTATAATATTCAGTGGCTGCACCTATTATAACTCCTGCTGCCAGACCACTTATTACAGAGAAAGACACGCCAACCCAGTTTTCTATCTGCAGAAGATACAGTATTACAAACGTCGCTATAGCTATCAATACCGCAGAAACGTTTGTGCCAAGATTCAATGAATGAAGAAGGTCTTTCATCGTAGCACCGTCTTTTGTGCGCACAATGAATATTCCGGCAAGAGAAAGGAATATGCCGACTGCAGCTATCAGCATAGGCGCGATTACCGTCTTTAGCTGCATGTCTGAATTCATTGCGTATGCCGTTGCCCCTAAAGCTGCTGTACTGAGAATACTACCGCAATAGCTTTCATACAGGTCGGCTCCCATACCAGCCACGTCACCTACGTTATCGCCTACATTGTCGGCAATGGTAGCCGGGTTGCGAGGATCGTCTTCAGGAATGTCTGCCTCTACCTTGCCTACAAGGTCAGCGCCTACGTCAGCAGCTTTTGTATATATACCACCACCTACACGCGCAAAAAGTGCCTGCAAAGAAGCACCCATGCCGAACGTCAGCATGGTTGTTGTAATCGTTACAAGGGCTGTATTGTCGCCTTCATAGAACTTGCTCAGAATGATAAACCATATAGCTATGTCAAGCAGACCCAAGCCGACAACGACAAGCCCCATTACGGCACCGCTTCTGAAAGCTATCTTCAAGCCACGGTCAAGGCTCTTGCTTACGGCATTGGCTGTACGCGCAGATGCGTAAGTAGCAGTCTTCATGCCAAAGAAACCACATAGACCCGAGAAGAAACCTCCTGTGAGGAATGCAAACGGGACCCATGGATTCTGTATCTTAAGCACATAAGCCATGAATGCGAATATAACGCATATTACAATAAAAATTATCACAACGACCTTGTATTGCTGCTTGAGATATGCCATTGCACCTCTACGGATGTATTGTGCAATCTCTCGCATACGGTCGTTACCTTCATCTTCCTTCATCATGAAACGGAAGAAATACCATGCCATTGCCAATGCGCACACTGAAGCAATAGGCACAAGCCAAAATACTGATGGAATGTTCATAGGTGGAGTGTTTTATTATTAGAATCGGAATGATATCTGTGCGTCAAACATGCTATAATTATGTTCTTCAAGCTTACGGTCATTTACGAGCGAGTAAGAAGCGTTTATCTGGACATTGCGGTTGAACAGATAGTTCAAGCCAATGTCGTATAACGTCTTGCATGAATTCCATTCTCCGTTAGAACGATACATGTCGTAACGAGCCTTTACGTAAAGTTTCTTCTTTACAACCGGGGCAATGGCAAGAGCGTAGAAACCGTCTGCCTTGTCACCGTTGGCGGTATTGATAGTAGCGTCGCTAAGGTCTTCCTTCTCGTTATATGTTGTCTTGAAGCCAAAGCCTGTAGAATGAATATACTCTGCACGGAATGTCCAGTCGTTTACAAGGTATTCACCGCTTATAGCATATCTCTCTTTTGAAACCTTGACAAGACCGTCAGCGCCTTCACGAGCATAAGAACCTGTCCAGCCGAAAGCACCGATTCGAAGGCCTTCTATAGGCATAACCCAGAAACCACCTACGATGTCTTTCTGATTGTCAACGTCTTTAGTGTTTATACCCTGGCCGTTGAATACTCCTAACTGATAGTGCAATAGAGAGCGACCAGATGATGTCTTGAGCAAATCACCTTGTATCTGCAAACCTATATCACGGCCATTTGACGAGACAGCACCTGTTCTATCAGAAAAATTAGACAATGCCAGCACTGCCTGAGAGTAATTGAAGAATCCCTGGTCAATAGGATTCATAGGATTTTCAAACGTGAACGGCAACTTGAACTGTCCGAACTTAACCTTTATAAATTCGTATTTTTTCCATTCAACGTATGCATCAACAAGTCTAGGACTATTGCCAAGAGTAGAAGTGTTGCCGTTTATCTGACCTTGAACTCTATAAGCAAAGTCATTAAATATGGTTCCGTCTAATGAAACACGAACCAAACGCAGGCTAAAAGTATTGCTTTCGGCATCTTCTTGTCCGCTGTACTGATATTGGCCAATACCATATCCGCTCAACTTAGGTGTGCTGAACACCTTCTTGTTCTCTTGCGCTTTAATACCGGTCACGAAAGTCAGTAATGCGCAAACCGACAGTATTACTTTCTTCATAGTCTGATAATTTAAGTTAAAGATTATGTTATTAATTTATGTCATTGACATTTTATATATGTCATCGTCATCTTATATACGCTGTATCATTGCTGTC
>JAUNIZ010000185.1 GCA_030523165.1 Prevotellaceae bacterium | reverse complement strand
TCTACATTATCAACATAAAGGCTTCAATATTCAAATATAGTCGGCTCGTCTTCTTGTTCATAGAGATTGGAGCCGGAAAGCATATCTTTCAACTCAGGAAAGCATAGGTTTATCACGTATGAACGTATCTTTTCTCCCTTCTTTTTGCCTATAACAAACAGATTCTTGCTTGCACGTGTAAATGCCACATATAGAAGATTAAGATTGTCAACACAGTTCTGAAGGTGTTCATCTCTATAGGCTTCTGCATAGATAGTATCCATAAGCTTGCTGCTATAATCAATGGGAACGATAGGCAACTCATTAAACGGAGCTTTATTAGGATTACACCATAAAGTGTTATTTCTAGTGTTCTCCAATGACCAGTCACAATATGGGATAATGACATTATCAAATTCCAATCCCTTACTCTTATGTATGCTAATCAGTCTGATTCCGTCGATTTCATCGCTTTGAATGCTTTTTTTGTGTATAGTATCATCCCATTCTTTTATGAAGTTGTCAAGATTTCCAGAGTTATCGGTAATATACTTTGACACACTATCATAGAAAGCGCTTATATATGCGCCTTGGTTGCTTAGCATGTTTAGCTTGAATGCAATAAATATCTCTTCTATTATATTGAATAGAGGTTTCTTTATCAGCTCTTGTATATTGCCGATAAAGCCGTCAGGCAGATATTCGTCAATGCTTTTTGCATCATCTTTCTTCAATAGAATATCATTGTCTGTGATGTCTTTGCCGAGTATCGTTCTTTGATATGTTATTGCCAGACAAGCTTTAGATAACGCATCATCAGGGTTAGACAGAAGGCGCAGTGCCTGAATGATTGTAGTAACGGCTATTGAAGCATCAAGAAGAAACGCTTCATTGCTTACAATCGTTATTTCAGGGCGCATCTTCATAAAATAGCTTGCTATTAGCGGCATGTGTCTATTATATCGTATAAGTATAGCGATTTTCTTTAGTGGTATATTGCGCGATATAAGTTCATCAACGGTGTCTATTATGCTATTCATTACGTTTTTATCGTAATCATCGTCATCTAGCATGGTAATTTTTACATAACCGTTGCTTTCTTTCTTCTCTGGAATAGACTGACACACATCAGAATAAGCTAAAGCAAGCTGCTTTGCTCCTTCTTCGTTCATTTGCTTCTCTTCCTCAAATTCTTTCTTAGCAGCCACGCTAAAGAAAGCGTTGTTAAACTCTATTATATTGCGTTCCGACCTATAGTTTGTCTGCAATGAACGTATTTCAAGGTTTGCGTCAGGATTGTCAAATTGCTGTTCGATGTTGTTAAGCAATCGCCAGTCTCCTGAACGCCAACGGTAAATGCTTTGCTTTACATCTCCTACAATAAGGTTTCTTGTTGTTTCTTCGTCATCGCTTCCATGACTCATGCACTCTTTGAGTAACGTTTTGAAGTTTTGCCATTGTATAGAGCTTGTATCCTGGAATTCGTCTATCATGACATGTTCCAGCTGACTGCCTATTTTCTCGAATATAAATGGCGAGTCTGTGTCTTTGATAAGAGAATGGAGTAAGTGTTGAGTGTCGCTGAGCAAGAATCTGTTTGCTTCATTGTTCAATTCGTGTACCTTGTCTTCAATGCTATTAAGAAGCCTAAGCTTGTTAAGATGTCGTAATGTAACATCTGCCGAAACATAAGTCTGCCATTGTCTGTTTCTATCATTTTCTGCATCTCTTAATAGCTGTAACAATGAACCGTTAACCAAAGAAAGAATCCTTTCTTTGTCAGGGCTGCTCTTTGATGTCCAATTATCGGCACTTTCAAGACATTTCTTCAATGTTGAATTAACGCATTTCGCATCGCTGAAATCATTACCTTTAAGTTTATTGAAATAGCTTCCTATACCGCTTTTCTTCCCTGAATATGATGTCGTTTCAAGCCCTGCCGCTAAAGTTTCTTTCTCGAATCGTTCTGCATATTGCTCCATTTTCTTTTTCGCATCATCACGTAGAACTCTCAGCTTCTGTGTATAGTTCTTGTAGAAGTCTTTATTTGATGTGGCATTGTTCAAGGCTTTGCTTGAATTCTTGTAATAGTCTTTAAAGATAGTCGCTCCAAACGTTTTTATCTGTCCTATTACGTTCCAGCTCTTGTTGTCACTGATGTTTGATTCAATATAACTTATCAGCCACTTAAGGATAATGCTCGTTGAATTGAGCGATTCTATAAGTTGGTCAACTGCCTGTTCTTCTATTTGCGTGTCATTAAGCTCTATTCTGAGATTTGCTGTAAGGTCTAGCTCTCGCGCAAGATTACGCAATACAGACTGGAAGAAGGCATCAATCGTCTCGACACGGAAATAATTGTAGTTATGAATAAGATAGCTTAGCGCTATACCTGCTTGTCTGCTTGCCGTTTCACGACTAATGCCAAGCTTGTCGGTTATCTCTTTGGTATAGCTTTCTGAATCAGGTAGCTTTTTCCATATACCATACAACTGGCTTAATATACGCATTTTCATCTCTTCCGTAGCCTTGTTGGTAAAGGTTACGGCAAGTGTGTTCCTATAGTTATTAGGATTCTTTATCAGCAGTTTAATATATTCTGTAGCAAGCGTAAACGTCTTTCCACTACCGGCACTAGCCTTGTAAATAGTTAATGGTTTCATGTATGTTTAAAGTTATATTTATGATAAAAGGTTACCAGTCTCTGAACAGCTCAAAGCCAAAGCGACATCCGAATCCTTCAAAATTCCTGTTGCTTGTTGCTACGAATAATCCCATAGAGAAGAAACGATTAGTGAATCCGTATCCATATTCTATATAAGGACAAAGGTGCTCTACAATCAATGCGTTGGCATATATGCGTTCCATTTCCATAAGCCTGCCGACATACGGTATTCGTGACAACAACATTAATGGAGACTCGTATGTGGCATTTGCTCTGACGTAATATTCAGAAGCGTTATACCAGTTGCTGTTAAGCAGTTGAAACTCTCCTGTCCAGTCATCGTTCCATCCTCCTGGAATATTCTGTTCACGGAAGTTTGTGTAGTCCAAGAAATATGAATCGTGGCTTTTTGACGTATAGAAACCGCAACCAGCTCTTAATGATAGTGTTCGTAATGAATGGTAATGCTTGCGCCAAGACGCATCAAACTCAAAGCGTTCATATTCCATGTCTGCTTTGCCTACGCCTTTTATGCCTCGTTCATAGTCAGTCGTAAATATGGGGCCGTTCCAGCCTTGTGGTCTAAACTGTATTTGCATTGTAGGCGCGAAAGAGTAATACTTCGTAGGCTTTTCCGCTATCTCGAATCCTTTAGTGTCAACGGCAACACGTTTATGGAATATAAAACCAGGCTGTAAGCTCCATTTCTCCGACAAATCGTAATTGGCATTGAACTTCAAATAGAAGTCTTTAAAATAATCAAGATTCATTTTGTTCCAGTCGATGGAATCGGTCTTTTCGTTTTTTACTTGCTCTACTATGCTCGAATTGGATATTCTGTTACCATTACCTACCTCTATTTCTACATAGCCATGTCTTTTCTTGTTGAATGTATATTTTAAAGGTATATTGAAGTATAATTGTTTCTGCTTGAACGAATAGCCGGCATTGATATTCAATGACAGTTCTGAATTGAGAGAGAAATTATAGTTTCCTCTTATCTTCATCTTGTATGTAATGCCTTTCCTTTTACTATAGCTCAGATATAGCGGGTTAAGTATAGGGGATATTCTGAATGAGCCTTGGCCTTCTGTTCCGAAGTTACCGCGTATTCTGTTGATTACATGGTCTCCAAGAACATCCCACAGCACTTTGTCCCATCTCTTTTTCTTGCTTATCGAGTCCATCGCCAACGAATCTTTCCTTTGTTTTTCCAACACGTCCTTCACTCTTTTCTTTTCGTACAATGTCTCTATCTCTTCTGTAAGCGGTATTGGTCTTATGTCGTTCATCAACGCAATGTCATGAGAATTCTTGATAGAGTCGGGTAGGGTTACAGGGTTGTCATAGACGGAATGATGTGAAACTGTCAGTACATTTCCCATGAAATGAAACTTCGACTCTATATCGCATGTTTTTGGGAATAGAGAGCGTATTCCAAACTTTCCCATTGTCGCGTCGATATTGAAAGTTATCATATCGTATTCGCCTTTTAGCTTTATTCTTATAATGCGCCCCGATTTTCTGTCTGCTATTGCCGAACCGCTTACAAGCTGCGTATTGTATCTCTTTGGTCGGAATACTATTTCTGCGCGATTGTCTGTAAGGTTTGTCACCTTGTATTTATACAGCCTCATGTTATGCCTGTTGAATGGCGACAATATCTGGTTATCTATCATTGTGGCGCCGTATATGTTTGGCAATAGATACTTCAACATTATCGGCATTGCGCTTCTGTGGTGAGGAATAGTGCCTGTTTCAACCTGCACGTTTGCCGACTTTATCGTATTGTCTTCAATCAGTATGTTGCTGTATGTTTCCCCTACATATTCGCGGCTGCCTTTTGAAATGGCATACATGGAAGGAATCGCCATCAGCGTAAAGTTTCTCTTGTCAGTCCTGAAGTAGTTTCTTACATATACGTTTGTATTTATTTGCTTCGGTTCATCGGTAATGCGTTGCACATATGACATGACACGCTGTAATACCAGTGAATCTGACATTACCTGCGCATCTGCCTGTCCGCAAAGCATTGAAGCAAATAAGACAATAAGTATTGTAATTCTGTCTTTCGGGAATTTCATAGTGCAAATATACTCCTTATTTTTTAATAATGTGGACTAAAATGTCATTAATGGTATGTGTAAAAATGTTAATAGGTGTCATTTGCGGTGTCTGCATAACCGAAATCAGTTCGTTGCATTTCGGTTAGCTTTTCATTTTGCAGTGAGCAGATGCAGACTATGTGTGGCGAAAGTGTAAATTTATATTCTTATTCTTGCTTACCATGCTCTTTTTTGTTATTTTTGCACGAACGTTTTTAGAATATAGCTATATAGGTCCATAATGAACAAAACACATATATTCCATGCTTTGCTTGTGCTGTGCTGTATGTTTCAGACAGCAGCTATTCCTTTGCGTGCGGCTACGCTGCCCGATTCACTTGTTACAGGCGACAATGTATATCGCTTCATGTTCACCGACATCAGCAAGGCGGAAGCCATCATGGCGGCACTGCGCGAGAATGGTAAGATGCCAGAGTGGGAACTCGACTATACAGAGGGTGACCTCTGTTATAACACTGGGCGCAACTATCAGGCGTTGAAGTTCTATTCCCGCGCCCTTGACAGCCAGAAGGCGGAAGATGACGACCGTCTCCAGATGGATCTTGTCCACCGCATGATTTCATGCTATGACATGACGCACAACGAGATCCGCAAAGCTGAATATGTCCGTCGTCTTCTCCGTAAGGCTGAAGAGTGCGGCGACAAGGCTATGCAGGCTGTCGCCTTGTTCAATATGGGCAAGAGCGAGTACAACCAGGGCGACAAGTCCGGAGGCTACAAACGCATGGAGCAGGCGGCACGTATGATGGCTGCCACTGACTATGAGTATAAGTATGACAACCTGCGTTACCATTACAACACCTTGCTTACCTACTATGTCCACGACAAGCGAGGCACCGATGCCCTTCGTGTTCTCGACAAGCTTGAAAAGATTGTGACTGCCTCTACGGGCAAAGAGAAGACAGGCATAGACGGTCTTGACGAGAAAGAGCAGAAAGCGTTCTACGGGCACCGTGCCGTAGTCATGAATCTCCTCGGTCGCAATGACGAGGCAGACGAGTGCTACCGCAAGTTCTCTTCTCTTGGCAAGCCTGCCGACCGCGACCAGTACATAGCCATGCCATACCTCTTCGAACGCAAGATGTACAGCGAAATATTACGCATCAGCCGTCTCTGTGAGCAGCGATTCAAGGAACAAGGCGACACCGTCAACTACCATTTTACGACCGTTCGCAAGAACCTTGCAAGGGCATATTTCGAGACGGGCAACTATAAGGAAGCAGCCTTCAACTTTGAACTGCTTGCCGTTCTGCGCGACAGCATAAAGGCTCGTGAGCAGCAGAGTGCTGCCCTTGAACTTGCCGAGGCTTACGACAGCGCCGAGAAAGATCGTACTATCATAAAGGAAAAGGCGCAGAAAGCAGTTTTGCTGGCTCTTGCCATTGCCGTCTCCGTGGCTGCCGTCACCATCGTAACTGTCGTTATTCTTTATAACCGCAAGATACGCCTCCGCAACCGTGCATTGGTGCGTACAGTCATTGAGGGACAGGAAGCCAAGAACAGGCTTATGGACAAGCACACAGAGCTGCAGGAACTACGAACAGGGCTGGAGCAAAGGATTAAGGAACAGGAACTTGAGATTGAGAAACTCAAGAAAATCCCTTATGCCAATCCGCAACAGCATGTTCAGACAATTGCCGCCTCCAATCCAAAGGAGATGGAAGATGCCATCTGTGCCATTGGCAGCAGGAAACTATTCCTCGACCCAGATGTCTCGGTCAAGTCTGTGCAGGAACGGCTCAACGTCGATGCAGGCAGACTTGTTGAATACATGGAAAAAGAAAAGGGCGTCAAGTTCTTCGAGTATATCAACGAGCTGCGTGTGGGTTATGCCGTAACGATTTTTACTGAGCATCCTGATTTCACTATCGAGGCTGTGTCTAAAATATGCGGTTTCAACTCACGGCAGTATTTCGGCAGATGCTTCACAAAGCATTACGGTGTGTCGCCTATCGAGTTCAAGAAAACCAGAATATAATGCACTTTTTGTGCGAATGGTGTTCTTTCTTTCGTGTTTAGGTTCCCTATTCGCACCCATGCGGTCAGCCCTTTTGTGCACTTTCTTTACCTTTAAAGGGTAATTTGTCTATAAAATCCTGCGAAAACGTTATTTTGCGACTTTGTTGCCATTTCTAAACAAGTACTCTAATGTTTCGTTCTAACTGTTGTGAATACAATGTTTTATCGTAATAATGA
>JAUNIZ010000184.1 GCA_030523165.1 Prevotellaceae bacterium | reverse complement strand
AGCTTGTGGTATAATTCAAAAAAACAAACTGACATACTGACATACTGATAGATTTTCATGTTGTCTTGACTGATTTCAGTAGACGCTTTTTGTGTTTTACTTAACTGCTAGACATCTCATTTACTGGCATGGTAGACGCTTTTGCTGAGTGTGTTGACACTATGACTGAAGGAGTAGATATCTTGTTAACGAATGTTATAAGTAACGGTTTTGAAATATATTTTTCAGTTTTTCAGAATCATTTCAGAATCACGTTATACTTTTGCATCAGAAGGAAGTTCAAAGGGTCTTCCTGAAAAAGGAGATTCGCCCCGCAGCAATGAACTTTCTCAAGAGAGAAACAAAAAGAGTAATAACATTAAAAAACAAGATTTATGAAGACTTTAGAATGGATAAGAATGATGATGTTCGTAGCGTTAGGTTTGATTGTGTTCAGTGCATGCAGCGATGACGACGATGACGACAACGTGAATGTTTCAGACGTGGTGCTGGCAGCGTTCAATGAAAAATACACAGGCGTGACCAATGTAGACTGGGATTTGGAGAACGGAAGCTATTATGTGGCAGAGTTCCGTCTCAACGGAACAAAACATGAAGCTTGGTTCACAGCGGTAGGCGAGTGGGTGATGACCGAGGTTGACTATGAAAGAAACTTCACATCGTTGCCACAGGCGGTTCAGACAGGCTACAACGCCACTACATACGCTACAAACCAATGGACTATTGACGACATTGACGAGATACAGCGCCCTGACTATGATACGGTCTACAAGATAGAAGTGGAAAAGTCTGGACAGGCAGACATGGACCTTTACTTCGATTCAAACGGAACGCTTTATAAAGAGGTGCAAGACGGAAGCAGCAGCAACCATGACATGGTGTCAACAGGAATGCCTACACAGATACAGGCCTATATCGACACCAACTATGCTGGAGCAACCGTGATAGACTTCGACCGTGAGAACGGATACTATGAAGTGGACATCCGCTATGACAATCTGGTAAAGGAAATCGTGTTCAATTCAAGCTACGAATGGATCAGCACATCTACTGACTATTCACGCAACGTTCCTGCGCTGGTAACTTCTGCAGTAAGCGCAAGCTACCCTGGAAAGGTGATTGACGACTGCGACCTTGTCGAGACGGCAACGGGCGAGACTTACTACCTCGTTGACCTTGACAACTACGAGCCTGACCTCAAGATAACACTTGACGGAACCATAACCGAAGTGGCTGGATAAGGCGAATTGAAAATAACATGGAAAAATAAAGAGAATGTGTTTGCGCACATTCTCTTTCATTTTATAACTAAAAGGCAGCCTTTTGCAACAATCAAAATCAACACAAAAATTAACGTCATTTTCATGAAGTAAAAGCATTGCAATATCAAATTTTTTTGCTAATTTTGAACATCATTTCAATACTATAAAAGATAAAATATAAAATATGGAATTACCATTTGCAGAATCTTGGAAAATCAAGATGATAGAACCTATCCGCAAAAGCACGCGCGAAGAGCGTGAACAATGGATTAAGGAAGCGCATTACAATGTTTTTCAACTAAGAGCCGAGCAGGTGTATATCGACCTTCTGACCGATTCGGGAACGGGAGCCATGAGCGACCGTCAGTGGGCAGGCATAATGACAGGCGACGAAAGCTATGCCGGAGCCGATTCGTTCTTCAGACTAAAGGACACTATACAACGGCTTACAGGCTTTGAGTATGTTATACCGACACATCAGGGCAGAGCTGCGGAAAACGTGCTCTTCTCATATCTCGTTCATGAGGGTGACATCGTGCCGGGCAACTCGCATTTCGACACAACAAAGGGACACATCGAAGGACGCAAGGCTACGGCTCTTGACTGCACCGTAGACGAGGCTAAGGACACTCAGCTGGAAGTGCCTTTCAAGGGAAACGTTGACCCAGTGAAACTGGAAAACGCTTTGAAGGAGTATGGCGACAAAGTGCCGTTCATAATCGTAACAATCACCAACAACACCGCAGGAGGCCAGCCTGTGTCTATGGAAAACCTTCAGCAAGTGAGAAAAATTGCCGACAAATACGGAAAGGCGGTGATATTCGATTCGGCACGCTTCGCGGAGAATGCCTATTTCATAAAGACGCGCGAGGAAGGCTATGCCGACATGAGCATAAAGGAAATAACGCTGAAGATGTTCGCCCTTGCCGACGGAATGACAATGAGCGCCAAGAAAGACGGACTGGTGAACATGGGCGGATTCATTGCAACACACCGTCAGGACTGGTATGACGGGGCTAAAGGCTTCTGCGTGCAGTTTGAAGGCTATTTGACATACGGAGGAATGAACGGGCGCGACATGAACGCTCTTGCGATAGGTCTTGACGAGAACACCGAGTTTGACAATCTTGAAACACGCATTCATCAGGTGCAGTATCTTGCAAGTCTACTAGACGAATACGGCATTCCTTACCAGCGCCCTGCAGGAGGACATGCTATTTTCATCGATGCGCCTAAAGTGCTGACGCATGTGCCTAAAGAGGAATTCCCTGCACAGACGCTTACCATAGAGCTTTATATTGAGGCAGGCATACGAGGATGCGAGATTGGCTATCTGCTTGCAGACAGAGACCCAGTAACGCGTGAAAACCGTTTCGGTGGACTTGACCTTCTTCGCCTTGCCATTCCGCGTCGTGTGTATACAGATAACCACATTGCCGTAATAGCTGCTGCTCTGAAGAATGTATATGACCGTCGTGAGCAGATTACACGAGGCGTGCGTATAGCATGGGAAGCGCCGCTTATGCGCCACTTCACGGTGCAGCTCGAAAGACTACTTCCTTAGTCTGAACAGCTTTCCGTAGGTGAGTATTCGCCATATCCATTCCATAGGCCCGAAGCGCAATGAATGGAGCCATATCATGCTAACCGCCATTTGCACTATATATACTGCAATGGCGGTTGCTTCGGTTTCTATTAGTCCGAAGTGTGTGCCTACGCCAAAGCCTATGCCGTAGAATATGAACATGCCGAATACAGACTGGAATATATAGTTTGTAAGCGCCATTCTTCCTGGTGCGGCAAGCAGTTTCCATACGATGCTATGCTCGTGTTTCATGAATAGAAGGCTGAAACCTGATAGGTAGACTATGCCCATAGGATAGATGCTCAACGTGTATAGAAGCGTGTGTATAGGCGTTCCAAACGGTTTGCCGTTCATTCCGCTCCATGCGTAGGCTATGGATAGCGGTATTGCGGGAGTAGCTGCATAGAGCATGACTTTTTTAATGCGTTGTCTATGTTCGTTTATGTTGGCATATAGCTTGTTGCGCCCAATATAATAGCCGATGAGGAAAAGGCCGAATACCTTGAAATAACGGTTCCCGTCTACAAACTCTTGGATTCTTACCATCGCTCCCTGCACAAGAAACTGGAACACTTCCTTGTAGCTGTCTGCATCGCGAAGCCAATAGCCGAAATTCTCTTCAGTTATGCCATATTTGTCGCAATAGTACCATTGCGCGCGAACGGCAGGTGCCGAAAGGCTTATGCCGAATGCTGCACATAGAGAATCGACAACGACAGGCATTAGAAGCATTATCGCAGCTATGGTCAGAATGCTTTTGTCTGACGAATTTCTGAATAGTGGCAACAACATTCCAAGAAGAGCGTAGAGCATAAGTATGTCGCCGCTCCATATAAAGGCAATATGAACGAATCCGATGGCAATAAGAACAGACATTCGACGATAGAACACCTTAAGGCCGTTGCTTCCTTTGGCTAGAGCGTTGGAGAGTATTATTGAGAATCCGATGCCGAACAACAAGGAAAATAGAGTGTAGAACTTTCCGTCGATGAAAATATACATAAGCCACTTCAATACATTGTCGGCTTCTGCGGTAGGCATGTTTGCCATAGTTTCTTCGCTTTGGAATGTATATAACGAGAATTCAGGGTAGTTTGCAAGGCAAATTCCCAATACCGCAAATCCGCGAAGAGCATCGAGCAAGACATAGCGCTTAGTGGCGCTTACAGGAGAAAGGCTGTTATTTGACATCTATCTTCTTTATTGTCTTGGCTGGCACGCCTCCTACGATGGTGCTTTCAGGCACGTCTTTTGACACTACCGCACCAGCCGCTATTATTGAATTGTCGCCTATGGTAACTCCTGAAAGGATAGTTGAGTTGGAACCTACCCATACGTTTTTGCCCAGAACTATCGGGGCAGGGTAGGTGTGCTTTCTGTCTTCTGGCTGTACACCGTGGTTTAGCGTTGCGAAAACTACGTTATGCCCTATCTGGCAACCGTCGCCTATGGTTATGCCGCCATGGTCTTGAAAATGGCAGCATGCGTTTATGAACACGTTTTCGCCTATTGTGATGTTCTTTCCGAAATCGGTGTAGAACGGAGGAAACACACGAAGCGACGTCGGCACTTTATAGCCGAACACTTCCGATAGCATTGCTCTAACTTCATCGGGGTCATGATATGCGGAGTTTAGCCTGAACGTTATTCGTCTTGCTTCGTCGCTCATCTCATCCATGAACACGTGAATCTCGTCGGAGCTTAGGGCTTTTCCCGTTTTTACATATTCTTTGAATTCTTCTGTTGTCATATCTTTGTTATTTTTTTAATTGTTCTTTATAATGCTAATTTTTAATGCTTTAACTTTTTGGAAAGTTACTCGTTAACTCTTGGGTATTATCTTTTCCGCATGCAAAGGTAATAAGATAATAGAAAACATTTCCTACCTGTATTACGGATTTTGTGAACATTTTTAATTATAGTCGCCAATATTCACATTTCCTGTTATGCATAATATTCGTTGACATTTCATGATTCCGATTTCTTGAATAATGCCCACGTAGAGCGTTGATGTCAGATTCCAAACACTATATGTAAACATATAGTTTCCGTAAATAATGTATTATAGATTAAAAATTTCAGTTCAAACTGCATTTTATTGCCCATTGATGTTTTTATATCGATTTTAATTATTAAATTTGCACCCTAATAATACGTATTAGTCATGAATCTTGATTTGTTAACGGCAATATCCCCGATAGATGGAAGATACAGGGGAAAGACAGAAGGGCTTGCAGATTATTTCTCGGAGTATGCGCTCATACGTTATCGCATACGTGTAGAGATTGAGTATTTTATTACTCTTTGCGAGTTGCCTTTACCGCAGCTTAAAGACTTTGACGGGAATCTTTTCCCACGCTTGCGTGAAATCTACACTTCGTTCAACGAAGAAGGTGCCGCACGCGTGAAGGAGATAGAAAAGACTACCAATCATGATGTCAAGGCTGTGGAATATTACATTAAGGAACAGTTTGACGCTATAGGTGGATTGGATGCATTCAAGGAATTCATTCATTTCGGCTTGACGTCACAGGATATAAACAACACATCAGTTCCGCTTTCTGTAAAGGAAGCTTTAAGCGAAGTTTATGTTCCACAGGTGAAAGAACTTATCAAGCAGCTTGAAGATTATGCTGAAGAATGGAAAGATGTGCCTATGCTTGCAAAGACACATGGTCAGCCAGCTTCGCCTACAAGACTCGGCAAGGAAATAATGGTATTCGCTTACCGCTTGCAGAAGCAGCTTGAATCTCTTGAAGCATGTGAGTTTACGGCAAAGTTCGGAGGCGCTACAGGAAACTATAACGCACACCATGTTGCCTACCCTCAGTTCGATTGGAAAGAGTTTGGAAACAAGTTCGTAAGCGAAAAGCTAGGACTTGTGCGTGAACAATGGACAACACAGATAAGCAATTACGATTGTCTTGGAGGTGTATTTGATGCTATACGCAGAATAAACACTATAATAATAGACCTTGACCGCGACTTCTGGATGTATATCTCAATGGAGTATTTCAAGCAGAAAATCAAGGCAGGAGAAGTTGGCTCAAGTGCTATGCCTCACAAGGTTAATCCGATTGACTTTGAAAATAGCGAAGGCAATCTTGGAATTGCAAACGCAATACTTCAGTTCCTTGCACAGAAACTCCCTGTAAGCCGTCTCCAAAGAGACCTTACCGACTCTACAGTTCTGCGCAACATAGGTGTTCCGTTGGGACATGGAGTAATCGCTATACAAAGTACATTGAAAGGATTGCGCAAGCTTATACTCAACGAGACTAAGATAAGCGAGGATCTTGACAACACATGGGCTGTTGTGGCTGAGGCTATTCAGACAATTCTCCGTCGTGAGGCTTATCCACACCCTTATGAGGCACTTAAGGCTTTGACGCGCACAAATAAAGCCATGACTAAGGAAACTATACATGAGTTTGTAAAGGGACTGAACGTAAGCGACGAGGTAAAAGCCGAACTTATGGCTATCACGCCCCATAACTATACTGGTATGTAATCATTAAACGGATAACAGAAACAGAGAAAACAACATTGTAATAACTTATTTTTAATAAATAAAACTTTATATTTCACTTATAATTAACCGCCGTGAGGCTTAACAGTAAAAAGCTATGACAGAAGAATTAGAAAACAGAAACGAAGGAATGTCTGCAGAGCACACAGAGGGTAGCCGTGAAGGTTACAATCCGACAGGAAATCAGAGCTATCGAAACGGAGACAAACCTATGCGTCCACGTATCCGCGTACAACGCGCTTACACACCAAACAGGAGTTACAACAACAATGATGAGGGCGGCTTCCGCCCAGAAGGCTTTGGCGCAAATCTTCAGTCTGATGGAGGACAGCAGCGTTCTTACCGTCCACGATATAACTCTGGGCAGCAGGAAGGAGGCTATCAGCCTCGTCAGAACCAGTATGGACAACGCCAAAACACAGGCTATCGCCCACGTTACAACAATAATAATGAAGGTGAGGGTGGTTACCAGCCACGTCAAGGCGGCTACCAGCCTCGTCAGAATCAATATGGCCAACGCCCTAATACAGGCTATCGCCCACGTTATAATAATAATGACGGTGAAGGCGGTTACCAACCACGTCAGGGAGGATACCAGCGTCAAGGCGGTTACCA
>JAUNIZ010000183.1 GCA_030523165.1 Prevotellaceae bacterium | reverse complement strand
AAAATAGAACTTGTTTCGTCAATAAGTAACGATATTTGTTATTCAAAAATAAAATATCGTGAGTCAAAACTGGCTCACGATATTCGAACAATCTGTTTTCCTGACTTAACTGCAATTATTTCCGATTATCGGAATTATTTCTTTCAACATACTCTTCATACGTTCTTTTCCAGCGGTTATGGCTCCATAGCCAAAGGAATGTCTGGTTGCTGATCATCTGTTCGAGCATTTTGAAGTATTTATCCGTTATTTCGTAGTCTGCGAAAGAGGAGATATTGTCGGTCATGCGGGTAAGTGTGCATTCGTAATAACCACGCTTTACGCGGCGTACATCAGCGAAATAAATCTGCGCATCGACCTGTTTTGCAATCTTTTCCGTACCTGTAAACACTGGCGTAATGCGGTTCATGAAGTTTGTCCAATGGTGTATGCAGTTCCATTTCGGGCTTTGGTCTGCTATGAAACCTATAATTGTTGGCTTGTGAAGCTGGCGTTGTCGAAGGATGAAACGCAGTGTTCCTTTCATTGGAATGTTGGTTCCTTCAAATCGAGAGCGTAGCTTTAGGAACAGCTTGTTTATTGTCTTGTTACGCAAGGGGTGGTATATGTGGCCGCCAACTATATTGTTGTCGACTTCGTGGATGCGTGCGGACAGTGACGAAATCCACTCCCAATTTCCGTAATGCGCTAGGTATATGAAGGAGAAAAGCTTGTTTTCGCGCTTCATTTCGTTAACCATTTCTTCTACTCCAATGAACTTCATGCGGCGTTTAAGTTGCTTGTCGGAAATGGTGCAGAGCTTTATTGTCTCTACAAGATAGTCGCAAAAGAATGCATAGAAGTCTTTTTCAATCTTTATTATCTCTTGTTCTGACTTCTGAGGGAATGATTTTGCGATGTTGTCGCGCACTATCCTGCGCCTGTATCTGATTACCCTGTATGCGAGAAAGCATAGGAAATCGGACAGGAGATACAGCACTTTCAGTGGCAAAAGCGACATTGTGAACACTAAAGAATATACGAGTAAATATCTTACCATAGGCTATTTGTTTTGCGTGCAGTGGTTTTTTATGTCTTGACATACATTTTCTATCTATCTTTCTGCACAGTTTTTGAACATTGTTGCAAAGTTAATAATGTTTCAACATAATGCTGCACTCCATTTATCCACACTTTTTTCCCTTTTCTCTCCGCATGCTATTCATTTTCGGAACGGCATTGCGGAGAGTAGGGGACGAATAGATATGATATAGAAAATGATAGTTTTACAGTCACTAAATGATTGTTGTTGAATATGTATATGGCTATCGCCCGGTTGACTGGAGATACTCTAGACGCTTCAACTGATATGCCGTATATGTTTCAGAATACTTGTCCCGGCTTTGCTGATATAGCGTCTGCGCATTCAAGAGGTCAGTCATTGTTGACGTTCCAGCACGGTAATAGTCGTTGTTAAGACGCAGATTCTCGGTTGATTGGGCTATTGATTCCTTAGCAATAGCCAGTTGTTTGTATGCGTCCTGCACGTCGTTCCATGCCTTCTGCATGTTTATCATGAGCAGTTGAGCCTTGTCTTTGCGGTCGTTCTCTGCGTTCTGCAGTTGCAGTCGCTGGCGTTTTATTGCGTGAGAACCGCCCCACCATTGCGATATAGGCACCGAAACGGTGGCGAAAACCATGCCGAAAGAACGGCTATTGTCTAGCAAATCGTGGTATACATACCCAGCGCCGACTCCCACCGAAGGCATGTTCTTGCCTACAGAAAGCTTTAGTTGAAGTCGGTTAGCATCTACGTTCTTTTCCAACAGACGGTATTCAGATGTTGTGGGCAATGCCTGCTGGTGCTCGCAGTATATCTCGTCGGGCGACGGCACTGTGTTTTCAGGGTCTATTCCGCTATCGAGCGTGAAGTCTGTATTATCAGTTCCGATGTACTGGGCTAGCAACATCTTGCAGAGAGAGATTGCATTTTGAAGGTTTATCTTTGCACTTCTCGTCTCGTTAAGCTTAAGTTTAGCCTGCAGAAGGTCATTGCGGTTGATTACTCCGGCATTGACGGCGGCCTCTGCGTCGGCACATATACGCTGCAGCATAGTATCTACTGCGTTCACTGTGCGTAGCTTTTCTTCTAGCGTAACTACCTGCCAATAGTATTGTTCAACGGTGTGTTCCACCTCGTTGCGCGTCATTTCCATCTGCAAGCGACTAACTTCAACGCCCGTTTTAGCAAGCTTGTTGCCGTTGACAATCTGCCCTCCGGCAAACAATGGCTGCACTGCAGTGACCGCTCCCAATACTCCGTTTTTCATGAGAGATATGTCCATGCCTGCCAAGGACATAGCCATCACGCCCTTGTTGGCGTTATATCCCATTCCTGTAGCACTAACGGTGGGGAAGTAGTTGGTGCGTGCCTCCTTGCGAGTCTGCACTGCTGACTCAACATTGTTAGCCGCGTTCTTCATCGATTCGTTGTTTTCAAGAGCCATAGCACGGCACTGTTCAAGCGTCAGGACGGTCTGCGCGTTGGCTTTGGCGCACGCTGTCGCCATGAAAGCGCACGCTGATATGATAATTATTCTACTGTTCATGTCGTTTAAAAAATTATGTTTTACGTTTTGAAAAAACTGCGGACAGACATGTTCTAGGGCTTCTTCATATTACTTCTTCATGCCTGTCCGCTCTGAATACAATCTTATTCCTTTTCCAATTCGCTGTTTTCAATTCTCGTTTTCGTAGTTCCGCTCATCACTAGCCAGTATGCAACAGGCATCACGGTTAGTATGAACACCATCGTAATCAGCGTTCCGTAGAAGATTACAGTGCCCATAGGCATCCACAATCCGCTGCCTCCAAGAATCATAGGGATTACTCCCATAGACGCTGCGGCTGACGTTAAGAATATCGGGCGCATACGTCTGCGTGCCGAATGATATATCGCATCCTTCGCTGTCATGCCTTCCTCGGAGCGCAATTCCTCTGCGTAGTCAATCATGATAATGCCGTTTCTGACAAGAATACCCATCAGACTAATCATGCCCAAGATACATGTAACGCCGAAATCAACGCCTTGAATCCATGCGCCGGCTACCGCACCGAACAGACAAAGCGACAGGCAAGCGAGGATAAGAGTGGCTGTACTGACACGCTTAAAGTGCGCAAGCAATATCGTGAAGATAATCGCAACGGCGATAATAAGGCCCATTATAATCTGTGGCATGTATTCGCCGTTCTCCTCGTACTCGCCTCCCAAAGTTATATTGACACCGTCTTTAGATTCAATCTCCGCCAGCTTGTCCTTCAACACACGCGACGCACTCATCACGTTAGCACCGCGCGCAGGCTCGGCAATCACTGTTATTGTCCTTATTCCGTTACGTCTGCATATCTGACCGTCTATCCATAACGGCTCTATGTCAGCCACCTGGCGCAGCGGAACGGCAGCCAAACCAAGGCTGGCAGGCAGCTTTTCGTCGCGCAAGTCGGTAGTTTCGGCACTGTCTGCGTGCGTTCCCTTAAGCACAATAGGGGTGTCATAATCTCCGTCCCATACCGTTCCGATAGGGAATCCTGCACTGTAACGAGTGGCAAGTGCCGCTTCCAGAGACAGATTGCTTATTCCCAATCGGGTCGCGTCGTCCTCTCTAAGATTTATTCTGACGGCAGATTGCGGTTCGTTAAGGTCGCTTCTGACTAGCGTAAGCTCAGGCATAGAGCGCATAACACGCATCACTTCATCTGCAGCACGCTTCATTTCAGCATAGTTTTCGCCCGTTATACGCACCTCAACAGGGTTTGCCGCGAAACTGTAGACCAACTGCTTGAACTTGATGTTTGCACCCGGAAAATACTGAGAATATATAGGTGCATATTCATCGAGTACCTCCTCGGTGGCCTTATTATCTGTTGTATTGACTACAAACTGTGCGAAATTGCTTCCTCCAAGCTGCGGAGCGTATGCAGTGTGAAACCTTGGAGAAGAGCAACCATTAAAGGATGCAACAGAAAGAACGCGTTTGTCTTTTCTCAAAATGCTAGAGAGAGAATCCGCTATCTGTACTGTTTTGTCGAGTGAAGTGCCCGTCGGCATGAATATTTCTACGGCAAATTGATTGCGTTCAGCTACCGGCAACAACTTCTGCGGAAGGGTTGTGAAAATCAGAGCACCTAGGATTACAGAAACTGCACCTGCCGCTATGGTAGTTTTAGGATATGAGAAACAAGTGTCAAGAAGCTTGTTGTAACTTTGCTGGATTATTCCCAAGAACGACGGGCGCGCCTTTTTCTCCTTCGTTTTTGCCATCGGCTTGCGTATGAAATAGAACTGCATGAACGGCACCAGCAGCTCCGCAACAAGCAGAGAGATAAGCAATATGAGCGTTATAGCCCACGGGAAACTCTGCAAGAAATCCTGTATTATGCCTCTAGTTGTAAAGAGAAACGGGAAGAACGTTATGCTTATAGCAAGTGTGGCAGATAGGATTGACTTGAAGAAATGCGTAGCGCTGTCAATCGATGCGTGCCATCTCGACTTTCCATCAGATATCATTTCAAGATAACTGTCTATTATTACGATAGAGTTGTCTACTATCATACCAAGCGTAACAATAAGGGCTGCAAGCGTTACAGTATTCAGTTCGATGCCGAAAGCATAGAACAAACCTATCGCAACGAATATGCTTATAGGAATTGTAGACGCCGCCACGAGCGCCACGCGCATAGGCAAAAGCAGCATAACCACTATCACTACGGCAACGATAGCTATGCACAATTCGTGCAAGAAGTTCTCAACACTGTCTGAAACCACCTGCTTCTGGTCGGTAATCTTGTATATATGCACGTCAGTAGGCAGCTGTTTAGCAAACTCATCCATCTCTTTTTGCACGTCTTCGCCCATCTTCACGATGTTCTTTCCCTTCTTCATTTCAACTGAAAGGAGCAGACATTTCTTGCCGTTGTTGGTGATATAGCTGTCCGGTTCTGGGTATTCACGCACCACGCGGGCAACGTCTTTAAGTCGTATATTGTTACCCATAGGGTCCGAATAGACTATCAATTCACTGATGTCATGCACCGTATTGAGCGACTTTCCGACGTATATCGGAGTAGTATAGCTATCGTTTTTGAGTCTTCCGGACATCGTAGTGAATCCCTTTGTGAACAGTGTAAGCCCGAGAGATTTATCGCTAATGCCGTAGTGGGATAGCCTTTCGCTGTCGAGATAGATAGAAATCTGCTCCTTCTGCATGCCGTACACGCTCATTCTGCCTACGCTTTCCACGCGGCGCAAGCGGTCTTTCAGGTCGTCAACGTAGTCTTTCAGCTCCCTGTAAGTCTTGTCCTCGCTTTCCATAGTGATAAGCAAAGCGGATGTATCTCCGAAGTCATCCATCACTTGAACGGCGAGAACGCCCGACGGCAACTGCGATTTAAACGTTGAAATTCCATGCTTAAACTTGCTCCAGAACTCGTCCTTGTTCTTCAATTCGTCGTTTAGCTCCACTTGAATAATAGCCATTCCGTCTTGACTACGGGAGTGCGTCTTGCTCTTTTTTACCTCTTTATAACTGAAAATATAGTCTTCCAGAGGTTTTGTAACCTGCTCCTCGATTTCCGCAGCGGTAGCTCCTGGATATGCAGCAACTACAAGTCCCTGTCTGACAGTGAAGTCGGGGAACTCGTTTTTCTTCATTTCTCCCAGTCCATAAATGCCGAATGCGACAAGACAACAGGTAACTAATATGATTATCTGCCTATAGTGCATTGCCCATTCTACTATGTTTCGCTTTTCCTTGTTCATCTTTTCCGAATATTGTTAGTATGTTTTCGATATGCCATTCTATACATTATTATATATAAGGAAGGTAATATAGATATTCTCTGTTATTCCTTTTAATATATAGTATGGCTGTTCTTGAAGTTCAAAACGCTAGAAGGCGATTTTCATTCCCTCGCTTATTTTCTGTTGACCCTCGGTTATTACCTTGTCTCCAGCATGCAGCCCGTCGGTCACAACAACCCCTGTAGAAGTCATATCCGCAGTCTTTATATATCTCTTGGTGGCCTTTCCGTTGTTGTAAACCCATACGAATTGCTTGTTGTCGCTATCTATTTGCACAATGTTGCTAGGCAGTATCATTGCCTGAGAAGCATCGTCTGTGTCTGTAACAACGCTGCACACCATTCCCGGAAGCAGTTCTCCCTGTTTGTTATCGATAGTCGCACGCACTTCGTAAGAGCGTGAAAGAGGATTCGCGCTTACACCTTTCTCGGTTACAACACCGTCATATAGCTTGTCGCCAAGTGCCGAAACAAGCACCTTTACTGTAGCTCCCTGCTTGATAGATGATATCTCGTTCTCCGGAACAGCTATCTTAACCTTCACCTTGTCAATCTTTACCAATCTCAGAACAGGTACTCCCGGAAGCACGTTCTGACCCGTTTCAGCTATCTTTTCCGATATATATCCGCTGTAGGGAGCATAGAGTTTGCTGTCTGAAAGCGACTTTCTTGCAATCTGTTCTGCCGCTTGTGCCTGCTTGAGCTTGCTCTGCACGTCAATCCATTGAATATCCGGCAGGCTCTTATTGTCATGCAATTGCTTCATTCTTTCATACGCGTCTTCAGCCTGTTTGCGTGCTGCCAAAGTTGCATCGTATGCGTTTTTCAGTGTCGTAGGGTCCACTTCAGCAAGCAATTGACCCGTTTTCACCATCTGACCTGCCGTCACATACATGCTCTTAACGGTGCCTCCCGTACTGAAACTCAGCTCAGTTCCGTTGGCTTCTTCTATCGTTCCGGAGAACGATTGCTTGCCGCTAACCATCGAATAACCCATTTCCTGAACCTTAACCTTTACCGCTGCAATCTCGCTTGCTGCCTTTTTCTCGTTGCATCCGTACATTGCACAAATGCAAATCAGCGTCATTGCTGAATAAAATACTTTCTTCATTTCCTATATTTCTAATGTGTTACTAATATTAATCTTTACCTTTTCAGAATTACAAACAATGCTTTTCCGAGTCATAAACCATACTT
>JAUNIZ010000182.1 GCA_030523165.1 Prevotellaceae bacterium | reverse complement strand
ATATTAAACAACATACAATAAGGGCATACTTATTATTCATGTTTAATATTTTTATTGTCGTGTTTTCCTCTTTTTATTATTCCTTCGTTTATATGATAATGATGTTAGAACTCAAGTACAAGAGTCTGTCGTGGGCGAAGCTTTATGTTTTTGTCCAACTTGACCGTGCGGTTGGAAATGATATCTTTAGCTTGTTTTGCATTGCCGATTACCTCTGCATAGCGCTGAACATCCATTTCTGCAGCTTCACGCTTGCCGTTTACTATTGTCATAACTGTCTTGCCGTTATACTGACGCGCTATGACATATATGCCTTTAAACGGAATAAACTGTTTCTGTTTGCCTTTTATTATTGTCTCATTCCCTTGTCTCCAATGCAGCAAACGGCTGGTAAAGTTGAACATGTCGTTCTCTGCCTTGGTGCGACCTTCAGCAGTAAAGGCATTATGTTTATCTCCGGGGAAACCTCCAGGGAAGTCTTTACGGACATTACCGTCAGTTATCTCTTTCGTTCCATTCATCAGAATCTCTGTTCCGTAATAGAGTTGCGGTGTGCGCTTGATGGTCAGCAATAATGCAAGTGCCTGTTTTAGGGCAACTGTATCTTTGCCGTTTTTCAGGTATCTGTCTGTGTCATGATTCTCAATGAATGCCATAACATTGTCAGGGCGAGGGTAGAGATAGTCGTAGACAAGGCTATTGTATATGCGATTGAAACCTTTCCACCAGTCATCAGTCTCTTCTTCCTTTGCCATATTTATCTTGTCGTAGAAGCTGAAATCCATGACTGTAGGAAGATAACTGTTGTTTTCCGCTATCTTGGAATCCTTCTGCCATGCAGCAGTATATGCAGGCTCTGTTACCCAAGTCTCTCCTACAACGTTGAAGTTAGGGTATTCTTCGTTAAGATTCTTCATCCATTGAGCCATTGCATCTGCATAAGCGTATGGGTAAGTGTCCATTCTGATACCGTCTATGCCAACGGTTTCAATCCACCACTTGCTGTTTTGTATCAGGTATTTTATTACATGTGGATTCTTTTGGTTAAGGTCTGGCATTGACGGAACAAACCATCCTTCAACGGTTTCACGCTTGTCAATATCACTGGCATAAGGGTCTACCACAGGTGTCAGCTTGTAGCTTGTCTGAAGATAGTTGTTTTTATAGTCAGGTTGATTAAACCAGTCATGGCTAGGCATGTTATTTAGCCAAGGATGATAGTCGCCGCAATGGTTGAAAATCATATCCATAACCACCTTAAGACCTTTGCTGTGCGCTTCGTCTATAAGCTGTTTGTACTCATCGTTTGTTCCAAAGCGAGGGTCAACGCGATAGTAATCTGTAGTAGCATAGCCATGATACGTGCTCTGGTTGCCGTTATCCGGCGAGTTGTTCTCTAGAACAGGCGTAAACCAAAGGGCAGTTACGCCAAGTTCCTTGAAATAATCTAGATGCTGACGAATGCCTTCTAAGTCACCTCCATGCCGTAGACTTGGTTGTGAACGGTCTGTTTTGTAAGCGTTCATACCTTTGATATCATTGTTCTTTTGGTTTCCGTCTGCGAAGCGGTCAGGCATTAGCATATACAGAACATCTGCATTTGTGAATCCCATTCGCTCTTCACCGCGCATGTCACGTGCCTTTAGCTGATATTTAACGCGCTTTGTAGAACCGTTGTTCTTGAAACTTAGCGTCATCTCTCCAGGCTGTGCGCCTTCTAGATTCAGATATACAAGGAGATAGTCTGGGCTGTCTAGCCTTACGATACTGTCGATTCTGACACCTGCATAGTCTGTTGTGACATCTGCAGTCTTTATGCCTTCGCCATAAACCATTAGCTGTAAGGATGCGTCTTTCATCCCTACGAACCAGTTTGTAGGTTCTATTCTATCTATTTTTACGGCTGCCTTCATTGTGATTATGCTTAGAACTAGACTTATAGATAATATTATTTTCTTCATCTTTTGTTAATTATGAATTTAAGGAATCATGGTTTACTCATGTATAATCAAGGCAGACTGGGCTGAAACTGTAGCCTGTGAACTTTCAAAGGTGTCGAGCCCGTTCTCGTTTATAACACCGTCTCTGCATACAACAGTATATTTTCCTTCAGGGATAGATATTGTTTGTGGTGTCTTGGATGAATTTAGAATTACTATAATGTTCTTCCAAGAATCACCTCCAGCATTGCCTTTAAGACGGAAAGCTACAAGATTGTCTTTTACAGGCAGGAACTCAAGGCTTTCACGAACCTTCTCTGCATTGCCTAGGCGGAAGGCTGGATGGTTCTTGCGCATAGAGATAAGCTTGCTATAGTAATCGAATACTTGCGGATACTTCTTCAGATTGTTCCAATCCAAGTGGTTTATGCTGTCAGGAGAATTATAGCTGTTATGCACGCCTTTCTTGTCTCTTAGCATCTCTTCACCGCTAAGGATAAACGGAATGCCTTGAGATGTCATGACTGCAGTCTGTGCAAGTAGGTCAAGACGTATAACTTCATCGGTGGTAATGCCTGCTATGCTTGCACGTAGACGGTCAACAAGACACATGTCATCGTGACAGCTGACATAGCTTACTGCTTGACTTGGCTGGTTTGCCCATGCCTCTTTGCTATAGTTTACCTTTGTATAATCTATCTGAGGGTGAAGTATTGCACCTGCTATTCCGAATTTCACGCTTTCTTCATTGCCAGGAATACCAGCAAGAAAAGCTCCTTTATGGTCGTCATTGAAAGGTCCTCTCAATGCGTCACGCATCTCGTCGCCAAACGCGGCAATGCCTGGAGTCTGGCTTACGTTTGCCTTCATGGCGAGTTTCTCTTGTGGATAGGCACACTTTCCTGCAGACCATCCTTCGCCATAGATTACAACTGAAGGGTATGAATTGTTTAGTTCTGTGCGAATAAGATTCATTGTCTCTATATCGTGTATGCCCATTAGGTCGAAGCGGAAACCGTCTATATGATATTCATTGACCCAGTAAAGCACCGATTCCAGCATGAACTGACGCATCATAGGCTTCTCGCTTGCTGTTTCATTGCCGCAGCCAGAGCCGTCAGACCACTTTCCGTCAGATGTCTTGCGATAGAAATATCCTGGATATGTGCGTTCAAAATTGCTTCCGTCTATATCAAACGTATGGTTATATACAACATCAAGAATTACCCTAATGCCTGCTTTATGAAGTGCCTGAACCATAAGCTTGAACTCCTTGATGCGGGTTTCCGGATTGTAAGGGTCGGTTGAATAAGAGCCTTCTGGCACATTATAGTTCAACGGGTCATATCCCCAGTTGTATTGAGGAACGTCTAGCTTTGTCTCATCAACAGAAGCATAGTCGAAAGAAGGCAATATATGTATTGCGTTTACGCCAAGTTTTTTCAGGTAATCAATAGCTTTAGGCTCTGTCAATGCAAGGAATTTGCCTTTATATTTCAGACCTGACGAAGCGTCAATGGAGAAGTCACGATGATGAAACTCATATATAATAAGGTCTGTAGGGTTTACAACCTTTGTTATACGGTCATTGTTCCAACCGTCAGGGTCAGTAGAGTCAAGGTCTATAATGGCTGCTCTCTTGCCATTTACGCCAACGGCTTTTGCAAAGACACCTGCACTTTCGCCTTTGCCTATGTCGAATGTATAGAACTTACCCTTCAAGTCTCCCTTTAGAGTAGCTGAATATGTATCGGTAGATACGCGTTTCATCTTTACCGTTTTTACAGGTTTTTCCACTTGAGCATCATCATATATGCGAAGAGTTACCCGTTTTGCGGAATCTGGAGCAAATAGTTGAAAGCGTGTTGACTCTGGTGTATATTCCGCTTCTTTATAAGTTTGGGCATAGCCTTCCTGTGTAAAGACCAACGAAAACACACCTGTCAATAATAGGCTTTTTAGTTTCATATAATATAAATGAATTGTTTTTCTTGTCGTTATGGATTAGTCAAAGACATGTAATAGTTGGATATAACTCATGGTTGCTTTTATGAATGGCGTGCCAAACATGTTCTTTCGGAACGCCATTCATAAGGTTTCCGTTATTTCGCAATAAGAGATATGGCAAAACCACCGCCTCTAGCTTCTGTCAGTTTCAGGGTATCGCCCTTCTTTACCGTTTTATGGGTAATGGTGTAAGCCTTTGGATTCTTTTCGTAATCAGCGTCTTTTGCATCGGCATATATAGCGCAGTCATATTTCTTTCCTTCATCAAGGAAGTCAAGCTTAATGCTTGTCTTATGTCCGTTCTCGTCGCATTTGCCGCCAATGAACCAGTTGTCTGTTCCTTTCGCTTTTCTTGCTACTGTGATATAGTCGCCTGGTTCTGCCTCAAGATATTTGGAATCATCCCAGTCAACGGCAACATCGCGTATGAACTGGAAAGCATCGTCATACTTTTCATAATGTTCAGGAAGGTCAGCTGCCATTTGCAGAGGGCTATACATCACGAGATATAATGCCAACTGGCCTGCAAGAGTTGTGTGAACGTATGATGTGTTTTTGCTCCAGCTGCTGAGCTGTGTCTCGAAAATACCTGGTGTATAGTCCATCGGGCCACCTTGCAGACGTGTGAACGGCAATACTACAGTGTGGTCAGGTCTGCTGCCACCGAATGCCTCGTATTCTGTTCCGCGTGCGCTTTCGTTTCCTACAAGGTTTGGATAGGTACGGCAAAGACCTGTAGGGCGTGTAGCTTCGTGAGCGTTTACCATAATATGATGCTTTGCAGCCTCTTTTACGGCATACAGATAATGGTTGTTTATCAATTGGCTATAGTGGTGTTCGCCTCTTGGAATGATGTCTCCCACATATCCGCTCTTTACTGCATCGTAGCCATACTTGTTCATTAGCTTATAGGCATTCTCCATGTGGCGTTCATAATTCGTTACAGATGATGATGTTTCGTGGTGCATCATGATCTTCACACCCTTTGATTTCGCATATTCATTGAGCATCTTTATATCAAAGTCAGGGTATGGTGTAACGAAGTCAAACACGTCAAGCTTTGAACGGTCTGCCCAGTCTTCCCATCCTATGTTCCATCCTTCTACCAAGACTTCATCGAGTCCGTTCTTGGCAGCAAAGTCTATATAGCGCTTTACCTTATCGTTATTTGCAGCGTGAGTGCCGTTTGGCTTGCTGTTGGCGAAGTCGGTAACACCTAGTCTGACTGATGGATAGTCATTGGTATAGTTCCATGAACTCTTGCCGACAATCATTTCCCACCATACTCCACAATACTTTACAGGATGAATCCAGCTGGTATCGTCGAGTGCGCAAGGCTCGTTAAGATTCAGAATGAGGTTAGATGCGAGCATGTCACGTGCATCATCGCTCACGATAACAGTGCGCCACGGAGTATTGAACGGTGTCTGGATATATCCTTTTGTGCCTTGTGCGTCAGGTGTAAGCCATGAATCAAAGACCATAGTCTTGTCATCAAGGTTAAGATGCATAGTAGGATAGTCCACGCAAGCGGCTTCATGTATATTGATATAAAGCCCGTCGTCAGTCTTCATCTGTAGGGAAGTCTGCACACCAGTAGGGGAAAAAGGTGTCTGTGACGAGTTTCCTGTAATGGCACTCTTCATCAGTCCACGTATTTCTGATAGTTTTGACTCAACCGTTTCATACTCCTGTGTGTCATAGTCGCCTGGCAACCACCATGCCGTGTGGTCTCCTGCCATAGCAAACTGGGTATGTTCTTCCTTGATAACAAAGTAATTCAGATCTTTCTGTTGTGGAAATTCATAGCGCAAACCCATTCCATCGTCATATACACGGAAGCGTATAAGGATAGTACGGTTTGCAGATTTCTGTTCAAGAGTAACTGCCAGCTCATTGTAATGATTGCGTATTGTTGCAGTTTCTCCCCATACAGGTTTCCATGTTTCATCGAAAGTAGAAGTCTTTGTATCAGAGATAGAGAAGCCATTCATTAGGTCAGTCTCTTTCAGACCTTTGCTTGCATGTTTGATTTTAGCAAGTTCAAGTCCTAGATGGCTAGGCTTTATTACAGCCTTTCCTTTGTAATTCATTTCATAAGTAGGTACACCTCCATTGCTAAGACTGAAGTTAACTACAACGTTACCGTCAGGAGATTTCACCGTTTGTGCCACTGACAATAGCGGCAAGAAAATCAAAGTCAATAATAATTTACGCATAGTTAGTAATTTAATCTTTTTATCTTTTTTGTTTATATGTGCTTTACCCTGTAGAGCAATAGTCATTTGCTTAGAAGAAAGATATGTTTTGTTGCATGGAAAACTATGCTTTCTTATCAGGAAAACATATCTTTCCATTAGTAAGAAATAGCCTGACTACATTCTACCGCTTTCCTTTATAAGGTCGGTAATGTTCTGATTGTATTCGTTATTGGCTATAAGGTCTTCTATGTCAATATGCATTCGGTAGCGCCAGTAATGGCGTGGGTTGGCAGGAATGTTCACTCTTTCTGCATTCTGGTCAGCTAATCGGATGTTCTCGTCTATCGAAAGCCAGTCTTGTATGGAAAGAACACATAGCATAGACGGGCATAGCAGATGGCGTGAGATTATGTCTCTTGACAGCCAACCTGGAAGAGGGTGGGGTGCTTTACCGTATTTCTGTAGCACAGAGTTGTAATAATCCTGAGTGCGTGCATCATTCTCATCCCACCATTGTCTTAGTGTAGGCGTGTCATGACTTGATATTGTGCATACTGAGCGATAAGGATTCTTTGCAAGAACACCGAATCTTACGTGTGGATCCTTTGGCATTGACTGTAGTTCAAGGCTTAGAATCTTAAGCTCGTTCATTACCCATGCCACACAGTCAGGCACCATTCCAAGGTCCTCGGCACATACCAGCATGCGTGTTGCTTCAATGAGTTTCGGCAGCTTGTTCATAGCTTCACGATACCAGAACTGGTTGTTGCGACGATAATAATAGTCGTTGTATATCTTGTTGAAGATATACTTGTCGCTATCGTATAGCGATTCATATATGAAGTCAAACTGCACGGATATTCTCGGATGGAACTTGTTTGCGTCTTTATGGTCGCGCACAAACAAGACGTCACTAACCAATGCGTAAAGACCGTCACGCAGGTCTATGTCACGCTTCTCTGTCTTTCCTTCAAAAGCAAGCTCAATCTTGCGTTGCGTGTCATATTCTGGCTTCATCTTATAT
>JAUNIZ010000181.1 GCA_030523165.1 Prevotellaceae bacterium | reverse complement strand
AAATGGAAAAACAGGATAAAAATTGCACACTTGCACCTCGATGTGTGCAATTTGCATAATCTTGAAAATCAATAAATTACTGAAGAAAATCGCAAAAATTGCACACTTGAATATTGTGTGCGCATTTTTCGTGAAAAGTGTTTTAAAATACATTAAATAGAGAGCGCTAAATTTCATTGTTCATTATATATTTGTTATATTTGCATGAGTAAAAATAGTACGAAACTGACAATATGTTTGAAAATTTAAGCGATAGACTTGAGCGCTCTTTTAAGATACTTAAAGGAGAAGGCAAGATAACTGAAATTAATGTAGCGGAAACTCTTAAAGACGTTAGGCGTGCATTGCTTGACGCTGACGTGAACTACAAGGTAGCGAAGAATTTCACCGATACCGTTAAGAAAAAGGCTCTTGGCATGAACGTGCTTACTGCAGTAAAGCCAGGACAGATGATGGTTAAGCTGGTGCATGATGAACTGGCTGAACTGATGGGTGGTGAGAGCGTAGGCTTGAAACTCGAAGGCAGACCGGCGATAATACTTATGTCTGGTCTTCAGGGTTCAGGTAAGACTACTTTCAGCGGCAAGCTTGCCAATATGTTGAAGACAAAGCAGCACAAGAACCCAATGCTCGTGGCATGTGACGTTTACCGCCCTGCAGCTATAGAGCAGTTGAAGGTTGTTGCTGAACAGATAGGTGTGCCTGTATATTCAGAGCCGGAAAACAAGAATGTAGTTGAGATAGCACAGAACGCTATAAAAGAAGCAAAGGCAAAGAGCCATGACGTGGTGATTGTCGATACGGCTGGTCGTCTGGCTGTTGACGAGGAGATGATGAACGAGATAGAAACGTTGAAAAACTCTCTCAATCCAGATGAAACATTGTTTGTTGTCGACTCAATGACAGGTCAGGATGCTGTAAATACGGCAAAGGAATTCAATGACCGTCTTGATTTCGACGGAGTAGTGCTGACAAAGCTTGACGGTGATACGCGCGGTGGTGCTGCCATAAGTATTCGAACAGTGGTAACAAAGCCTATCAAGTTTGTCGGAACAGGCGAGAAAATGGAGGCTATCGACGCATTCCACCCTTCGCGTATGGCAGACCGAATACTCGGAATGGGTGATATCGTCAGCTTGGTTGAACGCGCACAGGAGCAGTTTGACGAAGAGGAAGCCCGCAGACTTCAGAAAAAGATACAGAAGAACAAATTTGACTTCAACGACTTCCTCGGCCAGATACAGCAGATAAAGAAGATGGGCAACATAAAGGATTTGGCTTCGATGATACCAGGTGTAGGCAAGGCAATCAAGGATGTTGATATTGACGACAATGCGTTCAAGGGCATTGAGGCTATCATTCTCAGCATGACACCGAAAGAGCGTTCTAACCCAGAATTGCTGAACACTAGCCGTAGACAGAGAATAGCAAAAGGCTCTGGCACTAATATACAGGAAGTGAACCGTCTGATTAAGCAGTTTGACCAGACACGCAAGATGATGAAAATGGTTACTGGTTCCAAGATGAGCCAGATGATGGGAGCAATGAAGGGCATGAAAGGTATGCCTAAGATGCCTTCATAGTGACCATAGATAGACGGTTTTCAATAATTTCATTATTAGATAAACTTAAAAATAATAATATGCAACTTATAGACGGAAAGGCTACTGCTGCCAAGATAAAGGAGGAGATAGCTGAGGAAGTAAGACAGATAGTGGCAGACGGAGGAAAGAGACCTCACCTAGCCGCGATTCTTGTAGGTCATGACGGTGGCAGCGAGACATACGTCAAGAATAAGGTAATCGCCTGTGAGACATGTGGATTCACCAGCACGCTGATTCGTTTTGAAGATAACGTGACAGAAGAAGAGCTTCTTGCAAAGGTGAAGGAACTGAACGAAGACGCTGATGTAGACGGCTATATCGTGCAGCTTCCATTGCCGAAACACATAGATGAACAGAAGATAATAATGGCGATAGACTACCGTAAAGACGTTGACGGTTTTCACCCTGTGAACGTTGGTCGCATGGCTATCGGTCTGCCTTGTTTTATTTCTGCTACACCTCTTGGTATTCTGACATTGCTAAAACGCTATGGCATAGAGACTTCTGGCAAGAAATGCGTAATACTTGGAAGAAGCAATATTGTGGGCAAGCCTATGGCACAGCTGATGATGCAGAAGCAATATGGCGATGCTACAGTTACGGTATGCCACAGCCGTTCAAAGACATTGAAAGAAGAATGTCTGGAGGCAGATATCATTATTGCAGCTATAGGCCAGCCAAATTTCGTTACAGCAGACATGATTAAGGAAGGTGCTGTTGTGATTGACGTAGGCACAACACGTGTTCCTGACGCTTCACGCAAGAGTGGATTCCGCTTGAACGGTGACGTGAAGTTTGACGAGGTTGCACCTAAATGCTCGTTTATCACCCCTGTTCCGGGAGGTGTTGGTCCGATGACCATCTGCTCGCTGATGAAAAACACGTTAGCGGCAGGCAAGAAAGAATACTATAAATAGTCAAGAAAGAATACTGTAAATAATAAGTATTGTAGACTAGTCTCTTAAAGGAGTGCTTTTAGCACCTGTTGCAAGCTATCAATAAAAGAAAATGCGAGATAAGATTATGACTGCGGTAGAATTTTATGAACAAGGAAACTCGTTCCGGAAGGAAGGCAATTGGCAGGAAGCCATCAACAGCTATATTGCGGCAATCGAACTCGACCCTGATAGTCCGGCTGTTGAAGCCAAACGGATGCTTGATGATATTCTGAATTATTATTGCAAAGACATTTATAATCCGTAGAATACGAGGTTTTTTGAGGATATTGTGAGGGGCTTCTGAAGCTTCACACAGCCCCGTTTAATCTCATAAAAAAGATAAAGATATGGGTAAAATCAAAGGAGCCATCGTGGTTAATACCGACCGTTGTAAGGGTTGTGCCTTGTGTTTGGAGGCATGCCCCAAAGACGTTATCGAGTTGGCAAAGAAAGTTAATGTCCACGGTTATCCGTATGTGGAGGCTGTCAGAGGAGACGATTGCATTGGATGTGCTTCGTGCGCTATCGTTTGCCCTGACGGATGTATTTCTGTTTATAAAAAACGAATGGAGGATTAAGTGCTATGGCAGAACAAGAAGTAACTTTATTGAAGGGTAACGAAGCCATTGCCCATGCCGCAATACGTTGTGGCGCAGATGCTTTCTTCGGTTATCCTATCACACCTCAGAGTGAGATTATAGAAACGCTTTCCGAACTGAAGCCGTGGGAAACAACCGGCATGGTTGTGCTACAGGCAGAGAGTGAGGTGGCTTCCATAAATATGGTTTATGGCGCAGCCGGATCAGGAAAGAAAGTGTTTACGTCGTCATCAAGCCCTGGCGTTGCTCTAATGCAGGAAGGTATAGCATATATGGCTGGTGCAGAGATACCAGGTGTAGTTGTGAACGTTCAAAGAGGAGGCCCTGGTCTTGGAACAATACAGCCTTCACAAAGCGATTATTTCCAGGCTACCCGTGGTGGCGGCAACGGTGACTATTATGTTATCGTGCTTGCTCCAGCTTCGGTGCAGGAAATGGCAGACTTTATGGAACTGGCTTTTGACCTTGCGTTTAAATATAGAATTCCTGCCATGATATTGAGCGACGGTGTTATCGGGCAGATGATGGAACGCATCGTATTGCCTCCATACAAGCCACGTCGCACAGAAGAGGAAATAAAGAAAGAGTGCCCTTGGGCAACATTCGGAAGAACAAAAGACCGTGAGCCGAACATATTGACTTCACTTGAACTCAGGCCAGAGATTATGGAAGAACGCAATCTTGCGCTTCAACGTAAATATCAGACTATCAGAGAAAATGAAGTTAGATATGAAACAATGATGTGTGATGATGCCGATTATCTGATTGTTGCTTTCGGAAGCGCTGCACGTATATCAGAGAAGGCGATTGAAATGGCACGTGAAGAAGGCATCAAGGTTGGTCTGTTGCGACCAAAGACATTGTGGCCTTTCCCGTCAGAAGCTGTTGCTAAGATGGCTAAAGGCAAGAAAGGTGTTCTCTCTGTAGAAATTAATGCGGGGCAAATGGTTGAAGATATCCGTTTGGCAGTCAATGGCGAAGAACCAGTTGAGCATTTCGGTAGACTAGGCGGTATCGTTCCGGAACCAGACGAGATTGTCAAGGCTCTTAAAGAGAAATTCTAACAACAACAGCTAGAATTTCCTAATTGTTCCAACTTACAAACTCAAAAAGTCAATACAATGAATGATAATATAATATCTCCGGAAAATCTGGTATATAAGAAACCGGAACTGATGAACGATACCCCGATGCACTATTGCCCGGGATGTTCACACGGTGTTGTCCACAAGCTTGTGGCAGAGGTTATTGAAGAGATGGGTATGGAGGATAAGTCAGTAGGCGTTTGCCCTGTTGGTTGTGCTGTGTTTGCATACCGTTATCTGGATATAGACTGGCAAGAGGCTGCTCATGGTCGTGCACCAGCTGTGGCATGTGCTATCAAGCGTTGCTGGCCAGACAGACTGGTATTCACATATCAGGGTGATGGTGACCTTGCATGTATTGGAACATGCGAAACAATACATGCCCTTAATAGAGGCGAGAACATTGCCATTATCTTCATAAACAATGCGATATATGGAATGACTGGCGGTCAGATGGCACCTACGACATTGCTTGGTCAGAAGACTTCTACATGTCCTTATGGTCGTGTTCCTGAGCTTCATGGCTATCCGTTGAAGGTTACGGAGATAGCAGCTACACTTGAAGGCACTTGTTATGTTACCCGCCAAAGCGTTGAGACAGTAGCAGCTATCCGTAAGGCAAAAGCAGCTATCCGCAAGGCGTTTGAAGCGTCTATGGCAGGAAAAGGCTCCAGTCTTGTTGAAATAGTCAGCACATGTAATAGCGGCTGGAAACTCTCGCCTGTAAAGGCAAACAAGTGGATGCAGGAAAATATGTTCAAGTTCTATCCGAAAGGCGACTTGAAAGATACAACAATCTGATATTCAATATTAAGGGATTATTCGCTTGACTCCTTGATTTAAAAGAATTGCAATATGAAAAAAGAGATAATAATTTCCGGTTTTGGCGGTCAGGGTGTGCTCTCAATGGGCAAGATTCTTGCTTATTCAGGCTTGATGGAAGACAAAGAAGTTACCTGGATGCCTGCCTATGGCCCGGAACAGCGTGGAGGAACAGCCAATGTTACCGTCATAATAAGTGATGAACGCATTTCATCGCCTATTCTCAGCAAGTATGATATAGCCATTGTGCTTAACCAGCCTTCGCTTGACAAGTTCGAACCGAAGATCAAGCCTGGAGGTATGCTTATATATGATGGCTTTGGAGTTATTAATCCTCCTACACGAAAAGATATCACTGTCTATCGTATTGACGCGATGGATAAGGCTGCAGAGATGAAAAACTCCAAGGTTTTCAACATGATAGTGCTTGGCGGTTTATTGAAAGTTTGCCCTGTCGTGAGCGAGGCTGGAGTGGAAAAGGCGCTTTACAAGACATTGCCAGAGCGTCATCATGCCCTTATTCCGCTTAATATGGAAGCAATAAAGGCAGGTAAAGACATTATCAAAGAGCAATAATTATTAGCTGCATTATAAGATGAACTGCATCCAAATGGCATTTATGCTTTTGGATGCAGTTCGTTATGTCTACACAAAATCAAGGGAAACAATAGACAAATCTAATTGATTCTTTGAAGGTAATCAGGCTATGTCTTTTCTTATATTTCCATTCTTTGAATGCCTCCATAATCGACATGATGGTCAAAGCAATCTTTTTCAGAGAATAGTTTTCCGTAAAAGCCTGCACACATCAAAACGCCTCCATGAGCGAATATAGCCACACGCTTGTAAGGCTTCTGCTTCAGTTCATCAAGAAACGCTGCTACACGCTGATAGAACATAGGGAAACTCTCACCGTTGGTAGTTCTTACGTGCATGTAGTCTTTGTACCATTCTTCAAGATTCTTGTCTTCAATGTCCTCAAACCTTTTCATTTCCCAGTCGCCCATGTGCATCTCTTTCAGACGGTCATCTACAACTGGTGACGGGTAACCGCAGAATGTTGCGAGTTTTCTTGCTCTTGTCAATGGAGAAGAATATACAGCGTCAAACTTGTCGTTTCCAAGATTCTTCTTTGTTTCTGCTGCTTCCTGTTCAAAAGTTTCGTTCAGAGGAACGTCGCTCCAGCCGTAGCATGTTCCTTTTGGCACGTCTACGCTTGTATGTCTTATCAGAATGACTTCCATAGCCTTTTAATTATTAGTGATAAATATATGTTTTTTATTCGTTAAACCTATTGTTTCTATGGTATAAAACATATGTTTGTTACAGGTAATTGCTATATGTATATTGTGCTGGCAACGGTAAGATACACAGCAAGTTCTACAAGCAGAAACAACGCTCCACAGCAGTCGCCTGTATATCCACGTAGTTTTCGCCATATAAGAAGATAAAGGAAATACATGACAACACAAGGAATGAATATAAGATATTGCCAGTCGATTATGTCATGCATATAGTAGATATATGCCACGATAGGCAACAAGCCTTGTATAGCAAGACTAATGCCTGCCTTGATGTTTATTCTTCTATATACCGTTTTCGCTTTCGATTCCTCTTCTGTGCGTGCATAAGGCATCATCATTATTATCTGTCCAGCAACCATCTTTGCATATGGGTCAGCTGCCAATATTGTCAATGCTGCTACTGACGGAGAAAGAGAAGACAGCGAGAAGAACAGAATAAGCGTATATATTATCATTCCCAACACGCCGTAAGTGCCTATTCGCGAATCTTTCATTATGTCAAGAATACGCTGACGGTCATTGCCTCCACCTCCGAAACCGTCAAAGAAATCGCATAGACCGTCTTCGTGCAACGCACCTGTAAGAAGCATGCGCGATGCTATAGCCAGCACAATTGCAATGGAGTAGGGCAGAATCATGCTTCCGAAATACAAGACAGCAGCCATTATTCCCCCTGTAAGCCAGCCTGTAAGCGGCCAGTGTTCCACTACTGTTCTATAACATTCTCTCGGTGGCTGATATATTCTCCAGAAGGGAAGGCGTGTGAAGAATATAAATGCTGCCCAGATGTTGTCATACCATTTAGATGTGTTTATTGATATACGCATATCATTTAGAAGT
>JAUNIZ010000180.1 GCA_030523165.1 Prevotellaceae bacterium | reverse complement strand
TGTGTTTTTAAATATAAAGATTTAAATATTTAATTATAAATTTAGATAATAAATATTGTTTTGTTTTGCTGAATTTACAAATTTAAATACCTAAATTATCGTGTTTGATTTACAGATTTAAAGTTGTAAATTCAAGAAACCTAAATGCAAATAAATGCTAACGATAAATTTTGAAGGCTCAAAACGAGCATTTTTTTCATTTTTTGAAGTATTTTGAAACGGAGGTAAAGAAATTGAAAAAAGTGCCCAAAATAAACGTCAAAAATCAGCTAAAGTGTCTGATTCTTAGCGTTTTTACCCTATTTTTTATGTTCACGAAAAATCTCAAAAGAGAAAAAAAGAGGTCGAAAAAAGTAGTTTTTTCAATGCAAAATGAAGAAAATAAGCTCTCTCAAAAGCTCTCCAACAGGTGTATTTGGGTTGTCTAAACCCTTACTTTTGGCGTCAGTTTCTCTAATTTTTGAAATTATCTGCATGACTTTCACGCCTGAGTAGTTTCTCATTCCTGTCATGTAATCCTTTGCTGCCCATCCCCCTCTAAGGTCAAGCCATCGGGCAACGGCATCGTCTGTCTGAGGCTTGGGAGTGTAGTAAGCTATGAGCAGATTCTGGAAATAAGAGAAAAGCATAGGCACGAGCATATAGGCGTTCCCTGCCTTCGGATTGTTGTTGAAATAATTCAATATGGTATTCGCCTTGAGAACATTGCGGTTAATGATAGCGCTTCTCAGCTCAAAGGCATTGAAGTCTTTGCTCACTCCTATTCGTTGCTCAACAATCTCTGGTGTAACTCTCCTGTCATTTTCTGGAAGCGAAAGAATAAGCTTGTCAAGTTCACTTGTCAGACGGCTTAGGTCAGCGCCTATATGGTCGGCTATCATCTGTGCCGACTTGTTGTCTATCGTGGCATGACCATTTGTTTTGAGATAAAATTCAATGAACGATGGCAGTTCATAGTCGCGCTTCTTCTTGCTTTCAAAAACCACGCCCACGGCAGACGCCTTGGAAACAATCTTCTTTCTCGCGTCTATGCTTCCGTTCTTGTGGCACAATACAAGCACAGTAGATTTCACTGGATTCTCGAAATATTTTTCCAGTCGCTCCCAGTTCTTTATGTTCTGCGCTTCCTTCACTATCACGACTTGCCTTTCAGCCATCATAGGAAAGCGTCGCGCCATGTCAGCAATCTGGTTTGACGTTACATCAGCTCCAAACACTATTGTCTGGTTAAAGTCACGTTCCTCCTCTTTCAGGGCATTCTCCGCAATAAAATCGGTAATCTTGTCAATATAATAAGACTCTTCGCCCATCAGTATATATACTGGAGCGTATTTTCCTGCACGGAGATCGAGCATTATACTCTCAAAGGTTGTCGTATTCTTTTCTGCCATGGCTTGATAAATTATCGGTAAAAGCGTCAATAACTTCGCCACGCCTCGCCTTATTCAAGAATAATGGCTATCTTTGCATACAGCTGCGAAAGCATGGCTAAAAGCAACGAAATACTTTATAACATGCAAATTTAATAAAATGTATCGATTAAACCTACCTCAATACGAAATAAAAATCACGGAAATAAACGGTCACGCCGCTATTTTCGATATATTAAGGCGCAAATATGTGAATCTTACACCAGAAGAATGGGTTCGACAGCATTTCATTCACTTTCTTATAGAGCATAAAGACTATCCTGCTGCCCTTCTCGCCAACGAAGTGGAACTGCAGTGTGGTGACAAGCGTCTGAGATGCGACAGCGTGCTCTATGGCAGCGACATGAAGCCTAAGATGATAATGGAATATAAAGCTCCCGATGTAGCCATTACGCAGAAGGTTTTTACGCAGATTTCAGCTTACAACATGCTGTTGCACGTTGACTATCTGGTTGTAAGCAACGGGCTTCAGCATTATTGCTGCAAAATTAACTACGAGAAACGCAGCTGCCAGTTTCTTGAAGATATTCCTCTATACGGAGAGATATGACAATAAATTAGTTTTATATAAGAAATCACATTATTATATATACTTATATATACGATTAAATATTTGATTACATATTTGACTATAAATTCGATTGTCTGCTATATTTAAGACGATTATAACAAACAAAAAAATCCGCAACTCGTAATGAGTTGCGGATTTTTGTAATTTAGGAATATTGTATATTTACCTGAATCGGCACATCTGCCGTTTTGGGGTTTAATCTACAGGAATATCCTTGTTTACGTTCTTGCAGCCGAACAATGCGTAATAAAGCAGGTAAGCCAGCGCTGCGAGAGGTATTATGTAAGATATCATATAGCCTGTCTTGTCAGCTATGAAGTTCTGCAACAGAGGAAGAACTCCACCACCTACTACCATCATCATGAACAAGCCTGACGCTGCAGCTGTGTACTTGCCCAAGCCTTCTGTAGCAAGGTTGAACACGCTTGACCACATTACCGATGTGCACAAGCCGCAAAGCACAAGCAGAAGCGCGCTTATAGGCACTGTTACCATAGTGAACGAAGAGCCTGTGAATACTGGCATTGACGTGGTTGTTTCCTTAGATGACAACATTGCTACAATTATCAGCAGCATTGCTACAGACGAAACTACAATCATCATCATGCGGCTAGAAACTTTATCTGCTATGAAACCAGCTATAAAGCGGCCTACGAGCATCAGCAACCAATATGTTCCTGCAACGAAGCCACCGATGGCAGCTGCATTTTCAAGCACTCCTGCACCCTTGTCGCTTGTGTCTGAGATATAGAAGTTAAGCGTTCCAGGAATACCGATTTCCACTCCCACATACACGAAAATACCGATAATACCAAGCACACAGTGGCGGAAAGCCCATGGGCTATGTTCAAACACAGTGTCTTGTGTAGCCTTTCCCATTTCCGGGTCAGCGATAGGAATGAACGTCAATATAACGTAAGCCAGAGCAAATACAGTCATTGCTATGTAGAGCACAAGGTTGATGTCAGACATTGCTGTGTCTTTTGTCACCGTTCCTACAAGTGCGCCAACGAGCATCGGGGTCAATGTTCCTGCAAGCGAGTTAAGCGTTCCTCCGATAAGGTTCAGCTGGTTGCCACGGTTACCGCCACCACCAAGAAGGTTGAGCATTGGGTTTACCACCGTATTGAGCATACAAACGCAGAAACCGCAGATAAACGCGCCAAGCAGATAGATGCCGAAGCCTGTAAAGCCTGACGATTTGCCTGACAGATACTGCACGAGAACTCCCACGAAGCCAAACGCAATGGCTATCAGGGCTGTCTTCTTGTAGCCTATCTTTACAAGCATCTTACCAGCAGGAACACCCATGAAGAGGTAAGCCAAGAAGTTCATCATGTTACCCATCATGCCAAGGGTATTGCTACCCATCAGTTCTGGCTGGTTCTTCCATATTACTCCCGCAGGAGCCGCAAGGTTGGTTACGAATGCAATCATCGCATAGATGAACATCATCGTAATGATGGCGATTAAACGCCCTTTCTGTTTATCAGTCTGATTCATAAGTTAGTTGTTTAATTATTTAAGGTAATTTTATTTTGTTATGACAATTTTTCTTCCGGCACATCGAAGTCGTCGTCTTCCTTCTTTGTACGCTTGCGTATAGCGCGCTTGCGCTTCGGTTTCTCCTCAACAGGTTTCTCTGTCTTCACGCCAGCCAGTTCAGGGTCAATCATGATTCTTCCGCAATATTCGCATACAATCACTTTCTTGTGCATTCTTATGTCAAGCTGTCGCTGTGGCGGTATCTTGTTGAAGCAGCCACCGCAAGCGTCACGCTGAACGTAAACTATTCCAAGACCGTTGCGTGCGTTTCTGCGTATGCGCTTGAAACTGGTAAGGAGTCTCGGTTCAATCTTGATTTCCAGTTCCTTAGCCTTTTCCTTCAGTCTTTCTTCCTCTGCGCGTGTCTCATCCATTATCTCGTCAAGCTCGCTCTTCTTCTCGTCAAGAGCCATCTGACGGTCATTGATAAGTTCTTCTGTACGCTTCAAGTCAGCGTTTTTCTCTTCAACCTTGGTGTTAGCCTCGCGTATTTTCTTGTTGCAAAGCTCTATTTCCAGTGTCTGGAACTCTATTTCCTTGCTCAGAGTATCATACTCACGGTTGTTCTTTACGTCGTTAAGCTGCATCTTGTAGCGCTCTACACTAGCCTGAGCCTCGTTTATTTCAGCTTTCTTCTGCGATACGGCGTTCTGGAAGTCAGCGATATCAGCCTTGATTTTCTCCACACGTGTGGTAAGGCCTTCTATCTCGTCTTCAAGGTCTTGCACCTCAAGAGGAAGCTCGCCTCTCAGTGCGCGCTCGTCATCGATAGCCGACAATGTTGTTTGCAACTGGTAAAGAGTTTTCAGTTTCTCTTCTACTGACAAGTCTGTAGGATCTTTTTTTGCCATTTTTTACAAATAAATTATAGGATTTGTGTTCGTCTTCGTGAGATAGGTCTTCACGCCAGGACACTTCTCCTTGATTATTGATTCAAATATTTCGTTCGTAAATTGTTCGCTCTGATAATGGCCTATCACTGCAATCTGTATTTCCTGCTCATGCCCGAAATACTCATGATAGTGCATTTCGCCCGTTATGAAAGCGTCTGCCCCTGCTGTTATTGCATCGTCAAGCAAGAACGAGCCTGCTCCTCCACATATAGCCACACGGCTTATCTTGCGTCGCAGCAGCTGGTTGCACATCACGCATTCCACGTCGAACGTGCGCTTTAGCATAAGCACGAAATCGTCGGCAGCCATAGCTTCAGGCAAAGTGCCTATCACCCCGCTGCCGCAGCTGATGCCGTCGACAGTCTTTTCTGCGAAGAAGCCGCAATCGGAAAGTTCCATTTTTTCGGCTATCTTGTAGTTAACGCCATCTTTTGCATTATCAAAGTTGGTGTGCATCGACACCACTGTTATGTCTTTCTTTATAGCCTTTGCAACGGCACGCTGCACGTCGTTCTCGCCCGTAATATGCTTTAGGGCACGGAAAATCAGCGGATGATGCGAAACAATGAGGTTACACCCCAATGCCACTGCTTCATCAACAACCTTTTCGGTCACGTCAAGACACAACAATGCCCCTGATACTTCCGCCTCTGTCAATCCTACCTGCAAGCCGGCATTGTCGAATCCTTCCTGCAAGGGCAGAGGTGCAAAACGTTCAAGGGCATCTACCACTTCTTTTATTTTCACGCTTTTCAGCCTTTTATAGTTAATGTGCAAAGGTAGTCATTTTTCATTGCAGCGCAAAGCGTTGTGCTTATTATTTGTTTTTTTTAACTGAAAAACGGTGTTCTGTCATTGCTCTTGCATCTTCTCCAGAATCTCTATCATCTTGGGACGAAACCTTATTCCCCATTGTTCAAGCAATTCTATAATGGGTATCAGGGTTCTGCCATCTTCCGTTATCGAATACTCCGTATGTGGAGGTAGCTCCGCGAATATCTTCTTTTCTATCATTCCGTGCATCTCCAGTTCTTTCAACTGCTGGTTTATCACTCGCGGACTGGCTTCGCTGAACAGCCTGTGGAGTTCGCTGGGGCGTTTGGCTCCGTCTTTCAGATTCTTTATTATGCACGATTTCCACTTGCCTCCTATCACTTCCATGGCTATCTTCACGCCACACTCCAAGTCAAACGGTATCTTTTTCTTATACATAATGTCATAGTTTATTTATTTGCAAAATTAATTATTTTCCTTGAATAAACGCATATAGTGATTAATTTATCAGTATATGAATAATTTGCCCGTACTTGCATAAACGCCTGAAAACCATTATCTTTGCATCCAGAATTTGCATTATCTTATCATAAATAACCGGATATGGACAGACGCGATTTCATAAAGAAAGCTGGAGTATCGGCTATGGCAATGGCTATAGGAAGCAATCTGCAATATGTCAGCGCAGCAGAAACACCTGAAGAGAACAAGAATACAGCGAACAACAATAACAAGACAGAAATGAAACACAAGTGTAAAATAACCGTACTCAAACGCGAGTGCTACAAAGACCTGCAAGAGCAATATTTGGCAGATCCGAAGTCAGGACCATGCCCATATTTCCACGAAGGGCAGGAAATAATGGTAGACAGCGACAACTTTTTCCACATGCTCGACGGCAAGTTCTGTTCTGAGGCATGGGATTGCATCAGCCGCTACGTGTATTCAGCACTGCAGGGTGGTTCCATCATGCGTGGCTGGACCAACGATGAAAAGATGATGATAACATGCTGCAACGACGGCACACGCCCTGTAATATTCAAGTTGGAAAGGATTGACGAAAACGGAGAATAACCTATAAATCGCCAATCCCCTTTTCCAGCCATTCCATTGGTATCTTGTCGGTAGAATACCCGGCTATCAATATCGCTTGCGCATGCATTCCATAGTCGCCTGTCTGTACTACAGCCTTGCAACGGTCACGCATGCGGTAGTAATCGGGAATGTATGGTATCTGGCGAATATTATAGTGAACGTATTCTTGTGTTTGCCCAACAGACTGCGCAATATAGCCTCTCTCTTTCGTTCGCGACGGACCAAGCATATTCAGTTCGTGTGTCTTTTCTGCACATAAGGCACGTTCACGCAGAAGCTCGTCGTCATAATTGGCATCATAAAGCAAGCCTGCCTTGGCTTTTTCTTTTTCACTTTTCATATCCATTAATTCCATTTATTGTCAAACAACCATTTCTACTGAAAGATAATTCAGCTTATCTTATTCAATGACAATGCAAAGATAAACATATTGTCTGACTTGTGAAATACTGATTTCTAACCATTTTTTAAAGTTTTGTTGTTAATAATGTTACCGACTCTCTTTTGTTTTGCGCGCTGTGTGAATTTCCGATTTCCTTGGTCATTGGCCACTGACCTCAGCGTTTCATCATCCACGTTTGCAAAGATAATACTATTATTTCATACCGCCAAAAATTTGGAGCCGCTAAACAGTTAAAGTATGTTAAGAATATAAGATATTTTATATTTAGCTAAACATAAGAGATATTACATATCATATTTACGTTTCTTTGCCGTATAGGAAACCTATCTTTTCGCGCGCGGAAAAAATATTTTTCTATAAAGGAAAGCTATGCTTCGCATGATGATGCTATGGTTGTGTATGATTTGTAGGTTTTTGATGGTATGCCAGAATTTAATTGTTCCAACTGTTCCAACTGTTCCGAAACTGTTTTTCCGTATACGCCCATTTACGCGTGAAAATTGTACATCATGTCTTGGGGAGTGCTAACATAAAAACGGGACAGTTGGGAC
>JAUNIZ010000004.1:5225-33221 GCA_030523165.1 Prevotellaceae bacterium | reverse complement strand
AATCATGAATATACCAATATAATAAATGAATTTACTGTAATCACCTATCCAGCCATGACCACTTACCCAGCAAATGGCAATTGCAATGGATGTGAATGTAGACATTGGGTTGTACATTTTTTCCATAGGACATTTAGTTAGATTAATAAAAAATTTTTTCATATCGTTAGAATTTTAGAATTTGACGAATACAAAATTAGTGATTTATAAATTATAAAACCAAAAATATTTCTTCAAAAAAATATGGGCGTCACATTTGGTTTATACACTTTAATTTGTTGTATATCAATGTTTTATGTGGTTTTGCGACGGGTTTCTGAAAGCTCAAATGTGACGTTTTCAAATCTCTATGCCCATATTTCTGACTGAAAAAATTTGTGTTTTAAAAGATTATTCCTTACCTTTGGGAAACAAAAAACGCATGTTATGAAAAAGCCCATATTGTTTTTGTTTCTTCTTTCCCTGTTATTTCTGAACTGTCAGAACAAAGGAAGATATCATAAACAGTTGGTTGAAATAGATACACTTGTGAACAGAGAACTCAATGACTCTGCGTTTGCAGAGCTAAACAAGATAGATGTATCTGATTTATCAGACGAAAGCGATGTCGCATATTATTATCTATTGAAAACCCAGACGGATTTTAGATTATACAATCCGATAGATTCTGATTCCTTGATTGATATAAGCGTGAAATATTATGAGCGATTTTCATCGGATATGGAAAAACTTATGAGAGCTTATTATTATAAAGGAGATATATTATTTGAAAGGAACGAGATTGATTCAGCCGTGGTTTACATGAAGAAAGGTGAGAAACTTGCTGTTGATCTTAAGGACATATTGATGCAACATCATTTTTATGAAAGTCTCTCTTTTGCTAATGAGAAGTCTGGTAATAATAATATGGCATTGAAATATGCTTATTTGGCATTAGACAGAGCTCGGGCAATTCATCGTCAGGAATGGATTATAGAATGTCTGATTACTATATCTGCAATTTACAGCAACATAGGGAATACAGACAGTACATCATATTATTTTAAGTCAGTTTCTGATTATGCAGACAAGGCTTCCAGAAACATGCAGCCCAAACTTTATTATAACATTGCCATTTTTCATTATAATAATGGGCGTTCTCATGAAGCTAAAGAGTATGTAATCAAGTCTCTAAAGATTAAACCTACGCCCGAAGCTTACTCTGTATTGGCTCATATATTGCTAAGTGAGGGCGATGAGAAAGAAGCGTGGCGTTTGTTCACTCTTGCAATGGACTCTGGCACTACGGATGTCAAGATTGAATCACTTCAATGCATGGCAGAATATAAAAAAGAACAAGGCAATTACGAGGAGGCAGCCAAGCTTATGGACAGGATAAATGCCCTGAAAGACACCGTCATACAGGCACAGAAAACGGATTCGATCTTGCAGTTGCAAAACAATATAGAGCGGAAAGAGTCCGAAAAAATGCTGAACAAGAGAATTTCCTTTTTTGTGATAGTTGCGGTTAATCTTGTAGTTCTGCTTGTCATTTTCGCCGTCTACCATGCAGTAAAGGTAAGAAGAGCCAAGCGAGTGATTGAGGAAAGCCAAAAGAAGATAGACAAATACACTCACGAGATAGAGAGCCTTGACAATTCAGACAAGAGGAATATAACCGAAATAAACAGGCTGAAGAAGAAAATCACAGACCTTCGCGAAAAGCAATCCACGATAATAGGGCACGGAAAGGAGTGTCTTGAAGAGATTATGAACGGCGCCACTACCATAAAATGGAACAGGTCTGACTTTGAATCGGTAATCGAGTACTACCGTACAGAGCATCCTGATAGGGTAGAGTCTATCGAACGCCGTTACAATTCCCTCACGGCAGCCAACATATTCTTCCTTCTTCTTCCAGAGATAGGTGTGTCTGACGCAGACGTTCCACGTGTAATGAACATGTCGGCAGGCGCCATACGAACCTATAGATACAGACTGAGGAACAAAGAGAAGAAGTGAATAGATATGCAATTTATTCGGTAAAAATGTATAAATATGCAATTTGCCTTTCTTCTTTCTTGACAAAGCTATTTTGAAATCCAGGAGAAACAGTGTGAAGAAACAGGCTCTATGTTGCTGTAAAAGCGGTCTTTTGTGAGCAAAAACGGAGTTTTCTTGTTGCGAAAGCGGAATTTACAAGCAAAAAGCCTATGTTTTCATTGTCTAAGTGAGCCGTTTAGCATGCCTAAGTGTGCCGTTTATGATGGCAAAACAAGGCTTTTTCAGGCGAAAACAGACGTTTTTTATACTTCTTTCCTTGCACACTTCTTCACGTAAATCCGTATCTTGTTTGTTGTCAACGCTTTACGCTTGCACACGATTTTAGGCGTTTTTTAAGTCAAAACCTCTAATCTTTTTCAACGAAGCCCTTCTCAGAGCGTTAACAGGGTGGGAAAAATATGCAGGAAATCATGGGTAAATTGTATAAATATTCATTCCTGCTTTGTGGCAAAGGTTATTTTCTGCGTTTGGCAAAGGGCAATAATACATAAAACAAAAGACACGCCAAAAACTGACGTGCCTTGAAATGTCATTATCAAAACATGGCTTATCGCCATGCGTAGATTAATAGGAATTTAAGCCAACAGCTTCTTTACTATAGTAGAAATAATGCGACCGTCAGCCTTACCTGCAAGCTGTTTGCTTGCAACGCCCATGACCTTGCCCATTTCCTTTATGCTTGAAGCTCCGGTCTGTGCTATAATTTCCTTTACAACAGCCTCTATTTCAGCCTCAGAGAGTTGCTTTGGCAGGTATTCTTCTATAACGCTGACCTGTGCCAGTTCTGCGTCTGCAAGGTCTTGGCGGTTCTGTTGAGTGAACGTAGCCGCAGACTCTTTGCCCTGTTTAGCCAGCTTTGCCAATATCTTCAGCGCGTCAGCGTCTTCAAGAGTGTCATTTGCGCCAGGAGCAGTCTTAGCCTCCAGGAATACTTTCTTTATGTTACGAAGCGTTTCAAGGCGTACCTTGTCATGAGCCTTCATAGCTTCTTTAATGTCGTTGCTTACTTGTTCAAATAGTGCCATATTTATGCGAATTTAATTGTTCCTTGTATTTTGTTGTCATCATCGTCAGTCTTCTTCACGTTACCGTTAGAGTGATTGCCTATTTCCTCAAGCTCCTGGCGTGTTCTTTTATATGTAGGAGTAGATTCAACCGATGAAATCACATCGTCGTTGTCAAGTTCTTCAGGGCGGAAGATATAGATATTCGGACGGCGTTTGTATTTTGACGTCTGGCTGTCACTGCCATAATAGTGCTTGATCTTCTCAATACGTCCAGCCCTTTTCTCTTCTTCCTCTGCTCTACGTTTGTTTTCTTCTTGCGTATGTTTCTTTAAGATATTGTCCATACCGTCAACATCCTGGATGCCGAAGCCTGTTGCAAGTATGGTAACCTTTACCTTATCGCCAAGGTTAGGGTCAGTTGCGAGTCCCCATTTAATCTCAAAGTCGCTGCCGAACTTAGCCATGAAGTCATGCACATCGTTCATTTCTTCCATCATAAGGTCATTGTTGCTGTTCTTGTCGCTGCAGAATGTTATGCTTAGAAGAATCTTCTTTGAGTTGAAAACATCGTTGTCGTTAAGCAGAGGAGAGTTCAGGGCATCGTCTATAGCACGCTTTACCCTGCCTTCACCCTCGCCGAAGCCAGTGCTCATGATAGCTACGCCACCGTCTTTGAGTACGGTCTTGACATCGTTGAAGTCGAGGTTTATGAGTCCGTGGACAGTTATTATCTCAGCAATGCTTCTGGCTGCAACGCTCAAGGTGTCGTCTGCCTTTGCGAAAGCGTCGAGAATGGAAAGGTTAGGATATATAGCGCGTAGTCTTTCATTGTTGATTACAAGCAAAGCGTCAACATGCTTTGACATTTCTTCAACGCCATCGAGAGCCTGCTCTATTTTCTTTTCACCCTCAAAACGGAAAGGAATGGTAACGATACCCACAGTAAGAATGTCCATATCCTTTGATATACGTGCAATGACAGGTGCTGCTCCCGTACCGGTTCCGCCACCCATACCAGCCGTAATGAATGCCATCTTGGTGCCGTCGCTTAGCATCTTCTTTACGTCTTCTATGCTTTCTTCAGCGGCTTCGCGTGCCTTTTCAGGCTTGTTGCCTGCGCCGAGTCCCTCTTTTCCGAGTTGCAGATGAACAGGAACCGGCGAATCGTTAAGTGCCTGATTGTCGGTATTGCATAATACGAATGACACATCGTGAATGCCTTCACGGTACATGTGGTTTACAGCATTGCCGCCACCGCCGCCAACACCTATTACTTTTATTATGCTTTGTTCCTTCTCCGGTTCGCCGAAATCAAGAATATTTGGATTATCGTTCATGTCTTATGTCTTTTAATCTTGGTAGTGAATTAATTTAATTATGTGAATCAGTAGTCGAAGAGGATTGCTTTTATTCCTCGTCCTTGATCATTCTGTCGAAGAAATTTCTGACTTTCTTTCCGATAGAAGCAACGCTGTTTCCTTTTTTCTCTTCTGCTGCCTTCTTTGAAGCCTCTTCTGCTTCTTTCAAAGCCGCTTCTTCTGCCGCCTTCCTGCGCTGTTCCTCTGCCTTGTTCTTTTCAGCTTCAGTAAGAACCACGCCGTTTCCTATCTCGCTCGGGTTTCGTGGTGTAACATGAATGTCAGCGGTAGAAGGTGCCTTGGTAGGCTTTTCGCCTCCGAACAGGTCCTTTGTTCCAGAAGTTTCATCGCCGGCACAGTTCATGTCTCCTTTGGCAAGTATACCCAAAACGGTATTCATCATGCCGTTATGCGCCGTAATGTCAGGATTGTTTGACGTGATATTCTGTGTCACGAACTTGGCTGTACGTATCTTTTCTATATGAGTATGGTTGCGGAAAGCCTGCTCTATGTTCTTCATGTTGGAGCCTCCGCCAGTGAGAACGATGCCGCCAAGAAGTCTGTCAGCATATTCATTTGGTACCTGATACCATACATTCTCAATTATTTCCTGTAGTCTTCCTTCCACTATCTCAATGAACTTGCGGCTTTCAACGCTGCGTTCATGGTCTATGGACAGCATCAATGAGTTGTCAATATCGTCATTGCTGGTGAATGCACAGCCGTATTTCAGCTTCATGTTCTCGGCTACGCTCTCGTCCATCTGCAATGAAGCGATGTCCTTGGTTATGTTGTTGCCGCCTAAAGGTATCACTACCAGATGGCGGAGAATGTTCTTGTAGTAAACAGAAACGGTAGTCGTGTCAGCACCCATGTCAACCAATACACATCCGGAACGCTTTTCAGAATCGGTCAGTACGCTGTCTGCCAGTGCCAAAGGCGCAAGATACATCTCAGCGATTGCCACCTCTGCGCTGTCGAAACACTTGTTCAGGTTGCGATAGAAGTTCTTTCTCCAAAGTATATTGAGGAAGTTGCCCTCCAGACGGTTGCATTGAATGCCGACAGGATCAAGCTGTAACTGGTTGTCAACCTTATATTCCTGGGTAGCAGCGTCTAAGATTTCCTGATCCTGATAGGTCATGTTGCGGTTGGTATCCATCAGTTCATTCACCATGTCTTGTGTAACGATGGTGTCGGTAGGCAATACTTTCACAATGTTGTTCTTGACGCTGATAATGGATTGTCCGCCTACACCGACGTAGACCTGTGCAATCTCTGTCTTAAGGGTTGCAGACAGTTTCTTTACGACATTAGATATACATTGTACAGTCTGGTTAATGTTGTAGACAATGCCTTTGCGGATAAACGAAGAAGACTCTTCTTTCACTACCGCAAGCACAGCTATGCTGCCGTCAGGGTTTTTCCTTCCAGCAACACCGGTCACCTTTGATGAACCCAGTTCAATCGCTATTATAAATTCCTTTGCTGCCATACTTTTATATTCCTTGTTTCTGTTTGTTAAATCTCTGTTTTATTCCTCTTCTTACAAATGATCTGGTTGTCGAATTCTATGTCAATATATGAATACTTGTTCCATCCTACCTGGCTTAGTCCATATTTATAGAACTTCTTAAGGCGGGTCATCTTCTTATTGACGAATGCTGCAATCAGTTCTTTTCTTTTGTTTTCGTTTTTAGTCTGCGGCAGACTGCCAAGACAGACTATATGGTCGCCGACTCTAGGTACTATTTCTATGCCCATGTCAGGCAGGATATTTATCTGCACAATCTGGTTTTTCCAGAACTCATCCTTCATAAGCTCTATGGCAAAGTATGCCAGATAGTTCTTTGCATATGCCCTGTTGATGTTTCCTGTCGCGATGATAAGGTCAGACGTATATTTAGAATTCGGCATTATACCACCGTGATCGTCAAGATAATAGTCCTCTCCACGGCTGTTTTTTATCCTTATTATCGGCAGGCGCTGTGTGAGGTTTATGCAGACATATCCGTCCTTTGTCTTGTAGCATTGCGCTGTCTTAACGAAAGGGCTTACCTTCAGCAGGTCTTCAATGTCTCTCGGATTGATGTCTGCCATCTTTTTCTTGAAAGGATAGAGACGCTTTTTCTCAAGAATCTGCTTCACTTCCTTTGCGCTTAAGAAGCCGTTGGTGCTTTCGTCCTCTATGTTTATCGATACTTTTGTGCATATAGGGTATGTCTCCTTCGGGTTGTTGAAGGATACCATAGCCATAACCAGATAAACCGCTATCAATAGGTTAAGCGTGATAAATATGCCTTTTTTTACTCTATGGTTCACTTGGTGTTGTCTTTTTCCTATATTGTTATTTATATTTTTCTTCAAGTATCTTCTTTATCTGAGGTACATAGTTGTCAAGATCTCCGGCTCCGAGAACTACCAATACGTCGAAGTCATTGTCCTTTACGAACTGTAGGATATCTTCTTTATGTATCATCTTCTTGTCCACGTTGTCCTTGAGATTGTCATAGATAAGCTGTGACGTAACTCCCGGTATAGGTTCCTCGCGGGCAGGATAGATGTCGCATAACACAACCTCGTCGAGCAGGCTCAGACTATCGGCAAAGTCCTTATAGAAATCTCTTGTACGGGTATAGAGATGTGGCTGGAATATTGCAGTAATCCTCTTGTCCTTGTAAAGCTCACGAATGCTTTTGGCACTCTGGTATATCTCTTTAGGGTGATGGGCATAGTCGCTGAGGAATACTATATCGTCTGTCTTGATCTTGAAATCGAAACGACGGTCTACTCCATGATATGTTCCCATTCCGTATCTAAGCTCTTCGGCAGAGCAACCGTTGAGTTGTGCCATTGCCATTGCCGCAACACCGTTCTCTATATTTATAGGTACAGGTTGTCCCAGTCTTATTCCCTTTACGTTTTCTATAGGAGAAATGAAGTCGAAAGTAATCTCTCCGTTCTCAATTGTTATGTTTTCAGCGTGGAAGTCACCTTCATCGCGGCTGTATTCATATATCTTTACGCCTTCCTGCACGTCGGCTTTCATCTCAAGCCCTTTGTGTATAATAAGAGCGCCGCCCGGCTGAATCAGTGTTGTATAGTGGCGGAAGCTCTCAAGATAGGCTTCTTTTGTGCCGTAGATATCAAGATGGTCTGGGTCTGTTGAAGTTATTACGCTCATCCAAGGGCGCAGCCAATGGAAACTTCTGTCAAACTCGTCAGCCTCAATTACAACGTATTCGCTCTCTTTGCTCAGAATATAGTTAGTGCCATAGTTCTTGGAAATACCTCCAAGGAAGGCGTTACATTCTACGTGACTCTGGTGCATTATGTGGGCACACATGGTAGATGTGGTTGTCTTTCCGTGTGTTCCCGCTACGCAAAGGCCTTTATGAGTGCGTGTCAGCATGCCCAATACCTGTGCTCTCTTTTCCACATCGTAGCCGTTATTGCGGAAGAAAGCCAGTTCTTTGTGGTCTTCCGGTATGGCTGGAGTGTAGATTATGAGTGAAGAATTAGGATTCTTGCACGCATGAGGTATCTCGTCTGTATTCTCCTCATAGTGGATTAGCATGCCTTCCTTTTCAAGTTGGCGTGTCAGATCCGACGGAGTTTTATCATATCCAGCTGTAACTATTCCTCTGTGAATGAAGAAACGGGCAATGGCACTCATGCCAATGCCGCCTGCTCCTACGAAATATACTGCTTTAATATCTTTCAGTTCCATTTTGCTTCTTGTTAGGATTATGACCTGAAAGCGCTAAGTCTTCTCGGTCAAGTTCCATCTCATTATGTTTTTGTCTATCTTGTTTTATTTCTCTTCAATGGCTGTGCGTTGTTGTGACACAGACAATTTGATTGTCATTTGCCTATTTCTTTCCCAATGCAAGCTTTATTACTTCATCGGCAATTATATCGGCTGAATCAGGTAAGGCAAGCTTCTTTATGTTCTTGCTAAGGCTTTCAAGTCTTGCATCGTCAGTTACGGTATTCAGCGCAAGTTCCATTACCTTTGCCGGAGCTTCGACGTCTTTCACATACAATGCTGCGTCTTTGTTTACCAAAGCCATTGCATTCTTTGTCTGGTGGTCTTCGGCGACATTAGGAGAAGGTACAAGTATTACCGGTTTTCCTATCAGACAGAACTCAGAAATGCTGCTTGCTCCGGCACGACTGATAACCAAATCGGCTGCCTTATATGCTGCTCCCATATCGGAAATGAAGTCTGTTACGTGCAAGTTCGTTATAGGCTTGCGGCTTTTCAGCTGCTCCATGATAGACGCATTGTAGTATTTGCCGGTCTGCCATATAACCTGTACGTCTGAAGATTCTATTTCGTCAAGATGCTGGAGTACGCTTTCGTTGACGGTACGTGCGCCAAGGCTGCCGCCTACTATAAGTATTGTCTTCTTGTCAGGCTGTAGTCCGAAACTCTTGATGGCTTCTTCCTTGGTCATGGTTGTTTCCAACAGAGCCTGTCTTACAGGGTTTCCCGTCTTCAGAATCTTCTCTTTCGGGAAGAAACGCTCCATGCCGTCGTATGCTACGCATATCTTTTCAGCCTTTTTTGCCAATAGTTTGTTGGTGACACCGGCATAGGAATTCTGCTCCTGTATAAGACATGGGATGCCCATCTTTGCACATTCGTTTAGGGTAGGGCCGCTGGCATATCCTCCAACGCCTACAGCTGCCATAGGCTTGAAGCGCTTTATTATGTTTCGAGCCATGCGCTGGCTTTTCCATATCTTGTAGAGAACGACAATGTTTCGGAGCATGTTCTTGCGGTCAAAGCCACAGATAGGGAGTCCTTCTATCTTGTATCCGGCAGCAGGAACCCTCTGCATTTCCATTCTTCCCAGCGCTCCTACGAACTGTATCTCGGCGTCTGGATACTTCGCCTTTATGGCATTGGCTATCGAAACGGCAGGGAATATGTGTCCTCCAGTGCCTCCTCCGCTGATTATAACCCTAATATTCTGGTCCATTTATCAGTCCTTTCTCTTAGCTTATTTATTTCGCAAAAGTAATCAAAAAATTTCTTATCTGCCTATAGAAAAGCGTTTTTTATGTACTTTCGTTGCGTTGTTTTTAGTTAAATTTTATATTGTCAATTCTGACGTGTACTTCTGTCATGTCCAAGGCATGCAAGCGTCATTCGGTTATTTCGCTTTTTGCCAGTGCAACTTCCTTTTTAGGCTCTTCGTCGCGTTTCTTTGCCGAATAGCTGACGCTTAGGATAATGCCTATATAAACGCAGTTTATTATCGTTGAAGTTCCTCCTTTGCTTATGAGAGGCAACGGTTGGCCCGTTACAGGTGCAAGACCTACGGCTACAGCCATATTGAACATTGCCTGGCTAACCAGCAGTAGCGATATGCCCATAATAAGCAGGGCAGGGAAAGCGTTTACACATTGGTTGGCTATCTTTGCGGTTCTGAACAGCAGAATGATATATAGGAAACATACCGCGAATGAACCTATGATGCCCATTTCCTCTATTATTATGGCATAGATGAAGTCGGAGAATGCCTGGGAAAGGAAGTCTCGCTCAACCGAGTTGCCCGGTCCTCTGCCGATAACGTTGGATGTGGCTATTGCAATGTTTGCATGTGCTATCTGCGCATCCTTGTCTAGGTCTACTTCACTAGGTGGAACTTCCTTGTTGTCCAAGAACTTGTCAATACGCGCCTTCCATGTATCGGCACGGTGAAGCATCTTTTCAAACACGTTTTCCTTATCTTTCTTTACAACCTGTTCCGTCAGTACCGTTTTCTTATCCTCTTCTTTGGCAGGGTCTTTTCCTACCATTTCAATCAGCAGAATGCCAGCTACAGCTATAATGGCTATAGTTCCCAAGAGCTTTCCAAGCTGTGCCTTAGGTACTCTGCCAATGAACATCATTATTATTACCACGAGAAACAACAATGCTGCAGTGGAAAGATTCTCAGAAAATATAGGACCTATGATGAACAGACATATCAGAAGGATATATTTAAATGCCCGTTTGTCGGCACCGTTTTCTGTCTGCATGGCACTCAAAATCTGGGCTACGGCAAGTATCATTGACCCTTTTGCAAGCTCTGAAGGCTGGAACTGTATGCCGAAAATGGAAATCCAGCGCTGTGCCCCGTTAGTGCTTTCGCCTATGAAAAATACTATTATCAGAGACAGAAACGATATAAGCAATGCTATTGGAGTGACTATCTTGAAATACTTGCACTTGACATTCATGGTGGCAACCATGGCAATCAGGCCCACGCCAAGCAGAAGACAATGCTTCAAAACCGGCTTCAAGTAATCGCCGCTCTTGAAAGATAGTCCGCTGGAAGCGCTGAATACCTCGATGATACTTACGATACAAAGGGCGAAGAACACGGTCCAGATAACCGCATCCCCTTTGAATTTCCTTACTTCCTGTTTTTCCGTTGTCTTGCTTTCCTTAGACATTTATTCTTTCTGATATTATGTTGTTTGTACCTAATCTGTCACTTAAAAAGGCTTCTTGCCGTAGTTATGTTTCGCAAACGATAGTTTTCTGCTCAAGAAAGCTATGCTTTCCGATGCGCAAAGCTATGCTTTATGATTGTGAACTGATGCTCTTCCGTTTATGCCCGTTATAAGACGAAAGCGTTTACAATGCCCTTACCAATGTCTTGAACTGCTCTCCGCGGTCTTCCATGTTCTTGAACAGGTCGAAGCTTGCGCAGCATGGGCTAAGAAGAACCGTATCTCCAGGCTTTGCCATATCATAACATGCTTCAACGCAATCCTTCATTGAGTGGGTGTCACGCACAGGAATACCCATGCCATCGAAGAAGTTGTGGAGCTTTTTGTTGTCTGCTCCGAGGTAAACCAAGCCTGCACACTTCTGCTTAACGAGGTCTTTTATTGCGTTATAGTCATTTCCCTTGTCTTTTCCGCCTATAATTAATATGACGGGAGTCTTTATGCTTTCAAGCGCATACCAGCATGCGTCGACGTTTGTAGCCTTTGAATCGTTTATATATTGTACGCCTCCGACCATCGTTACTTTCTCCAGACGGTGTTCAACACCAGGGAAATCGCTAAGGCTCTTGCGTATGTTTTCTTTCTTTATACCTGCCACATCCGATGCGATACCTGCAGCAAGAGAGTTGTAGATGTTATGCTTTCCTGTAAGGCTAAGCGCCTCTTGCTCCATGTTGAACGGCGTTGGCTGCTCAATTTTGTATTCGCCTTCCTCAATATAACCTATAGAACCGTTCTCTTTAAGTTCAGAGAAAGGATACTGGATAGCCTTGATATCATACTTCTGAAGCTCGCGTTTGATTATCGGGTCATCGTTCCAGTAGATGAAAGAGTCTTCATTTGTCTGGTTCTGAATGATGCGCATCTTGGAGTCAACATAGTTCTGCATGCAGAAATTATAGCGGTCCAGATGGTCAGGAGTGATATTAAGCAATATGGCAATATTGGCACGGAAGTCATACATATTGTCAAGTTGGAATGAACTTAACTCGATTATATAGTATTCGTGCGGGTCTTCTGCCACCTGCAATGCAAGGCTATTGCCGATATTTCCTGCAAGTCCTGCGTCATAACCTGCCTTCTTGAATATGTGATAGATAAGCGATGTGGTTGTAGTCTTGCCGTTACTTCCGGTGATACATACCATTTTAGAGTTTGTATATCTGCCAGCAAACTCTATTTCGCTTATGATATGTATGCCCTTGTCCTTGCATTTCTTTACCATAGGAGCCTCGTCTGGAATGCCTGGGCTTTTGATTATCTCATCGGCATTGAGGATTTTTTCCTCGGTATGTTTGCCTTCTTCCCATTCTATTCCATGATCGTCAAGCATTTTCTTATACTTGTCTTTTATAGCGGACATGTCAGAAACGAAGACGTCAAAGCCTTCTTTCTTTGCCAATACGGCTGCTCCAGCACCGCTTTCTCCTGCTCCTAATATTACTATTCTTTTCATATTCAATGTTTATCTTTTGCCTCTTTATCGTTATTGTCTGACATATAGATAGTCAACTTATAAAGTCTCGACCTGCGATAGCGTTGTTTCTTCATGCCGTTGACATCTTTCTGCCTGCAATATTCTACCTTATCTTAAGTGTTATTATTGTCAATGCCGCAAGGATTATAGTCACAATCCAGAAGCGGATGGTTATTTTTGATTCATGTATCGCTCCTTTAGGCTTCTGGAACAGATACTTGATGTTTGGGTCAAGCTGTGATTGCTGTGTCCGGAATGTGTCGTGAAGCGGAGCGCGCTTGAATATGCGCTGCTTAACGCCATGCCTTGTTCCGAGTTTCGCATACCATACTTGCAATATTACACTAAGGCTCTCTACGAAGAATATACCGCAGAGTATAGGAAGCATAAGCTCCTTGTGGATTATCACAGCACATACACCTATGATACCGCCGATTGTCAATGAGCCAGTGTCACCCATAAAGACCTGGGCAGGATAAGCATTGTACCACAGGAAGCCGATTAGCGCTCCGACAAAGGCGCAAAGGAATACTACAAGTTCTTGAGAGCCTGGTATGTACATTATATTTAGGTATGCTGCATATTCAATGTGGCTGCTCACGTATGCGAATATGCCAAGTGCAACACCTATAATAGCAGAGTTTCCAGCGCACATTCCGTCCATTCCGTCGTTGAGATTGGCACCGTTTGAAACCGCTGTAACTACTATTATTGTCATTACGACAAATAGAATCCAACCGGCTGCCGTTTTGTATTTGCCGCAGAAACTCATCAGATATGCATAGTCAAGGTTATGTCCTTTTACAAACGGAATTGTCGTTTTCAACGATTTCGTCGCTTCTTGTCTATGTTTTATAACCACCTCTTTGTCGGCTTTCTTCTCTATAGCCAGGTTTTCATTTATCTTTGCATCAGGGCTTGCCCAAAGGATGAGGCCCACTATGAGGCCAATACTTATCTGTCCTACTATCTTGAACTTGCCTGGCAGACCTTCCTTATTGTGTCTGAATATCTTGATATAGTCGTCAAGACCTCCGAGAAAGCCGAGCCAGACGGTTGTAATAATCATCAATATAAGATATATATTACGCATTCTTCCTAGTAGTATCACTGGAACAAGAATAGCAACTATAATGATTATACCTCCCATTGACGGAACTCCTATCTTGTTTACGCCGAAAGGATCTATCTTGGAATCACGCTGTGTCTCTGTTATCTGCTTGCTTTTGAGATATTTTATGAACTTCTCTCCAAACCAAGCCGATATGACCAGTGCTAGGATAAGAGCCAGAAGAGCGCGGAAAGAGATATATCCCCACATGTGTGAGCCAGGTATTCCGAATTGCTCCAGGAAGCGAAATAAATAGTATAACATTATCTTTCGTTTTATATTGTTATTGTTCTATATGCCTTATCGGGCTTATGCGTTGAAGATATCTTGAAGAATCTCCTTGTCATCGAAGTGATGTTTTACGCCTTTCACCTCTTGATAGTCCTCGTGACCCTTGCCGGCAACGAGTATAACATCGCCTTTCTTCGCCATCATACATGCCGTGCGTATGGCTTCTTTACGGTCAACGATACTGATAACCTTCTTCATCTGCTGTGCGTTAAGCCCTGCCAACATGTCGTTTATGATATCCTGAGGTTCCTCAAAGCGTGGGTTATCGCTTGTGATTATTACTTTATCGCTTTGCTTTACAGCTTCCTGAGCCATGAGCGGGCGCTTGCCTTTGTCACGGTTGCCGCCGGCACCACATACAGTTATCACTTCTCCCTTGCCGTCAAGCACCTCGTGTATTGCCTTAAGCACGTTTTCAAGTGCGTCAGGAGTATGTGCATAGTCTACAATAGCCGTTACTCCTTCAGGCGAACGCACAGGGTCAAGTCTGCCGTTCACACTTCTTAGTGTGCTCATAACAACAAGTATATCCTCTGGTTTCTGTCCGAGCATTACGGCAGCGCCATATACAGCAAGCAGATTGCTTACATTGAACTTGCCGATAAACTGTACTCCAACCTCACGACCGTCAATCTCAAGATACATTCCACCGAAATGGCACTCAAGAATCTTTGCCTTGAAATCTGCCATAGTGCGTGTAGAATATGTCTTTACCTTTGCTTTCGTATTCTGTACCATTACGCTTCCGTTCTTGTCATCAGCATTCGTTATTGCAAATGCTGTCTTTGGCAATCCGTCGAAGAACGCTTTCTTAGCGTCGCGATAGTTCTCGAATGTCTTATGGTAATCGAGGTGATCACGTGTTAGGTTGGTAAATATACCGCCAGTAAAGTTTAGACCTCCTATACGTTTCTGTGCTATAGCGTGTGAGCTGCATTCCATGAAAGCATATTCACATCCTGCTTCAACCATTCGGCTCAGAAGACTATTCAGTTCTATAGGATCTGGAGTTGTATGTTCCGTTGGTATTTCTTCGTCTTCTATGTAATTGCAAACCGTAGAGAGGAGTCCGCATTTGTAACCTAGCTTGCGGAACATATTATATAATAAGGTGGCGATAGTGGTCTTTCCGTTTGTACCAGTTACACCTACGAGTTTTAGCTTTCGTGATGGATCCCCACTGAACTGGGTAGCCACTTCACCGACAACATCCTCTGTAGATGACACTTGTACGTAGGTTACACCATCGGCTTTCTCTTCGGGCAAGTCTTCGCAAAGCACAGCTTTTGCACCCAGAGATATTGCTTTTCCGATAAAAGTATGGCCGTCTACCTGTGTGCCTTTCATTGCTACGAACAGATGACCGTCTTGTATTCGGCGTGAATCAATGTTTACGCCAGTTATTTCTACGTCAGCGCTCCCGATTATATTCAGCGGAGTGATGTTCTTTACCAACTCGTTAAGTTTCATACAAATCAGATTTTAACTGTTATGGTCTGAAAGATTGCTCCTTGAAAGACCTTATTATATTTATGTTAATTACAACTTCTTATATTCTGATGGTTACAGTTCAAGCTTAAGATAGCACGTTTCACCTTTCTTTATTATATGTCCTGCAGGCAGGCTTTGGGTCTTTACCTTGCCTCTTCCGTCAAGTCTTACCTTCACGCCTCGGCTTTCAAGAACATAGACAGCATCGCGAGCTCCCATGCCTAACACATCTGGAACCGTCTTCGAATTATATGCCGGCGTCTGTGCAAGGAGTACTGATGAAGAATTCCTCTCTGCCTTTCCCCATATAGGATTGCCGTCGGTGTAACTGCCACTCCAGTTCTTGTTGGTGTTTATTCCCAGATGGCTTAACACATAGTCTGCTGCTATTATATTGCCGCTTTTTACATCTGGAATAAGTATTGACGTTGAATCACGGGCGTCAGTAACGTCAAGTTTGATGTCCTGAGCCATTATACCTTCTGCGATATGATGGAATACAACACCGCTCATGCCACCTCCAGAAGCAGGCAAACCTGACTTCTGAATACATACTATGCAGCTATAGCGTGGATTGTCGGCAGGGAAATAGCCTGCAAAGCTAAGCAGATAATTCACCTGACCAGACTTGTAACCGCCTGCTCCCTTGGAGATCTGTGCCGTACCTGTCTTGCCTGCGACCTTGAATGAAGGCGATCCGGCTTTCTTTCCGAGGCCTTGACTTACCACATGCTCAAGTATTGTCTGTATTTCCTTGAGCGTTTTGTCCTTGCATATCTTCTGCTTGATTACCTCTGGAGGAAACTCCTGTATCACTTCACCGTCTTTTACTACCTGTTTCACGAAGCGTGGGCGCATCATTGTTCCGTTGTTGGCAATGGCATTATAGAATGCAAGTGTTGAGATAGGCGGTATCTGTGTCTCATATCCAATACTCATCCAAGGGAGAGCTGTCTTGCTCCAATTGGTGTATTGCCCTCTATCGTTCTTCTTAGGCATTCTTATACGTGGAGCCGTTGCACCTACGAAAGGCAGTTTCAGATCTGTTCTCAATCCTATGCGGTCTATTCCTTCGACAAATTTCTCAGGGTTCTTGCTATAGTATTTGTCAATTATACGGCTTACGCCAATATTGGAACTGACTTCCAAAGTTCTAGGAAGCGAGATAGTCTGATAACCTCCACGATGCCAGTTGTGGTCACGCATCTTTGCTCCATACATATCCCAGATACCGCTACCCGTATCTACCATGTATGTTGTATCTACGACACCGTCGTCAAGAGCAACCATCAAAGAAGCTGTCTTGAATACAGAACCTGGCTCAAGCAAGTCTGATACGGCGTTGTTTTTAAGCTCGCGGTAAGCGCCATCGCTACACTTTGACATGTTGACAATAGCCTTTATGTCACCCGTTTTTACCTCCATTACGATAGCGACACCTACGTTTCCGTTGATTTCTTTCAGCTCGTTTATAACTGCTCGCTCAGCCAAATCCTGCATGTTAACATCAATCGTAGTGACGATATCTGCACCGTTTACAGGTTCCTGGGTGGTGATGCTAAGATATTTGTTCATTACCTTCTGACGGCGTATCTTGCCTACTTTGCCTCGCAAAATAGAGTCGTAAGACAGTTCAAGTCCGCAACGTGCAGTGTCTTTTGCACCGAACATGTCGCCGACAGTGCGCTGTGCAAGTGAACCAAACGGGCGTTGGCGGGCATTGAAAGCCTCTACATGGAATCCTCCACGGTTAGGGCTAAGACAGAAAACAGGCAGACGCTTCACCTCTGTATATACGTCATAGCTAACACGTTTCTTCCATATAGGCCAGTTCTGGCTCTTTTTCTTGCGGCCTTCCTCTAAGTCACGCTTGAACTCAGCGGCAGATTTCTCCGGGAAAATCTCATGTAGCCCCATGCAGATACTATCCACTTTCTCCTGCCAAAGCGTGTCTTTCTTTGGTCCTCCTGCAACGAAGTCCATATATAAACGGTATTCCGGCAGCGAACTAGCCATTAGTCTGCCGTCGCTGCTCAATATATTGCCCCTTATAGGCTTTACGTCAACACTGTCTTTCTTTAGTCTTGACGCTACCTCTATCCAATAATCGCGTTTAACTGTTGCGATATACATTGCTTTCAATTGGATACATATACCAATAAGAACCATCACGTAAGCGATGATCTTGAATCTTGGTATCATTTTCTTTCTATCAAATTGACTACTCATTTGTCGGGACTTTTATTATATATGGTGGTTGATTAGGTATCTGTAGAATGCTGTCTTTGTTATTCTTAAGCATTTCAAGCACATTGCTTTCCCTGCATAGTTCGGTTAGCTCGCTTGAGCTTGCCAATGCTCTGTATTTAGCGTCTTTCAGCTTATCGTTAAGCTCGTTTATTTCAAGCATGTCTTTTTGGCAGCTATATCTGTTAGATACATATATAAGAGTGAAGAACACGATGATAACTATCACCCATATCTGCTCTTTTAGCATCTTTGCGGTGAGGAATTCTCCTACTAGAATCTTGCGCAGGGTAGAGCCTGAAGACAGAGGCTTTTCGTCTTCTATCGCTTGCTCGCGTATAGCTGCCTTAAGATGCTGCTCTTCGCTTTTCTGCTCAGTGACAGTATCTTTCTCTTTCTTTATATCTTCGTTTGTTATGTCGCTCATATCTTTTCTGCTATTCTAAGTTTTGCACTTCTGCTTCTAGGGTTGCTCTCTTGTTCCGCTTCATCTGGTGTGATAACTTTGTTGTTGACAAGTCTGTAAGGTGTCTCTATTCTTCCAAAGAAGTCTTGTTTCATCTTTCCTTCCGCATTGCCTGTCTTCATTACGTTCTTCACTATTCTGTCTTCAAGGCTGTGATAAGTGATTACCGAAAGTCTTCCGCCTGGTTTTAGCACATCCGTTGCGGCTTTGAGCATCTCCTTTAGTGCTGTCATTTCCTTGTTTACCTCTATTCGCAGAGCCTGGAACAGTTTTGCCATGTCTTTCTTTTCGCGTTCCCTTTTGAATAGGGGAGATACCGCGTCAATAAAGTCTTGTGTCGTTGAAATGGGCTTTTCCGCTCGCTTTTTGACCAGTACAGACGCTATTTTCCGTGAGTTCTTTAGTTCCCCGTATAGGTAAAACACGTCGGCAAGCTGTTCTTCTTCATATTTGTTTACCACGTCGGCAGCAGTAATTCCGTCGCGTTTGTTCATCCTCATGTCAAGAGGAGCGTCGAAACGGAATGAGAATCCGCGTGTTTCGTCGTCGAAATGATGGCTCGACACGCCAAGGTCAGCTAATAGACCGTCTATCTTTTCTACACCATAATAGCGCATCCAGTTCCTGAGATACCTGAAGTTACTCCTCACAAAGGTAAACCTTTCATCGTCAACGATGTTGCCTTCTGCATCGGCATCCTGGTCGAAACTGTACAGATGACCATCCTTTCCGAGGCGTGAAAGAATCTCACGGCTGTGCCCACCTCCGCCGAAAGTTACGTCAACGTAAACGCCTGACGGATTGATGTCTAGTCCGTCGACGCTGTCTTTCATCAAGACCGGCACGTGATATGTCTTAGCTGTGATTACCATTATGTTGTTTGTGAAATGTCTTTATAGTGCTGAATAATCATGCGGGTGTTATTCTCCCGCTTCGTTTGCCTCCTCTGCCATTAGTTCTTCAAGTGCTTTCCCAAAATCGTCAGGCTCCATGAACGGTCTTTCGGCAATTTCGCTGCTCCATATTTCTATTGTGTCGTCCATGCCGATGAAGCGTATAGACTGGTCAATGCCAGCCAATTTCAAATATCTTTTCGGTATAAGGAAACGTCCGTTAGTGTCTAGCGTGATGATTTCTGCGTCAGAAACAAACTGACGGAAAATGCTTTGATGCTTTCTGTCCCATCGGTTGAGACGCTTGCGCAGCACATCCATCTGTGCGTTCCATACTGTTTCAGGATACAGCACAAGGCATTGCTGAAAGACGTCTTTTCGCATTACGATGTGTTCTTCGCCGGAATTCTGCAATTCCTTGCGAAAAACAGCAGGCAAAAAGGCGCGTCCCTTAACGTCTGTCTTGGCTTCTATGTTTCCTAAAAAACGCATACGTACATCTTATAAATGAATATTCGCTACAAAGTTATATAAAATTCTCCACATTACCCCACAATTCTCCACAAATTTTGCAATTTATTTTGTTTTTCTTGATGTGTTTAAAGAGATTGTTTTTGTTGTTTTGTCTTATCCATTGATTTTCAATGCTTTATGTATTACGCGCTTTTGGTGGTGAAAAGTGCCTTTAAAAATATTATAGCAACGGGAACGAAACTGTATAAATATTCATCTTTTTGCATAAATATACACCTTCTGTTTTCTGAAATCATGACAAAAGAAAATCGCGAAATAGAAAAAATGAGGCGTAAAAATATGGTTGAAAATGATAACTGATGCTCTAATTTCAGATAATAGCATAGGTAATTGGCAAAAACCTATGCTATTTTCACTGAAAAGTGCCCACTTTTTTAGTCGCAAACATGCCGTTTTCGACCCAAAAACATGCCAGTTATGGCATGTAATCGCCTGTTTTATGCGGTTATTTTATGCACACTAAAGAACGGAAATGCCATAATTATTTGTGTTATAGCATTTTAATTTTGCACACGTTTTTAGGCGATTTTTGCGCCCACGATATTTTTATTTCAAAAAACAGGCCTTCTCAGTGCGTTAACGAGATAATTTTGAGTTTTACAGAACGTGTTTTTATGCATAAATATGCAAAAGTTCATGATATGAATCATTTTGGATTTGTGTTAGTTGTTTGGCATGTATTGTCTGTCAGTTGTGCCGTTTGTCAGAGATAAATATTCCAATGCCTTGATGAATTTCCTGATATTACAGATGTGCTATGTTGCTTATGTTTTATCTCTTGCTATTTGTGGTATTTTTGATGTAAAGCCTTGTTCAAATGCCTTATAATGTACAAAACCCTACATAATTATAGTTAAAAACCGTATTTTTCGGCAATAAGACAAACTTTTTGGGTATTTTTGCGAAACTAAAAGTATATAAATCTAATAATTATTATTGCATTGGTTTTAATTGCGCTATTTGAACCATGCAGCGAATCTATTACCGAATATATAGACAAACTAAATATTAAAGAACAAAACAATGAAAAAAATCATTTGCTTAGCATGCGCATGCCTTATGTTTATCGGAGCAAAGGCGGCAGGTAATGACAAGTATGAGGCTTTGTATAAGAATCTTCCGTTCAAGATGGACGTTGTGAAGGCTCCTGTTTTCCCTGACAATGAAGTGAATCTTAAGGATTTCGGAGCTATTGGAGACGGGTCTTCTCTATGTACAGAAGCATTTGCCAAGGCTATTACCGCGCTTTCTGATAAAGGTGGAGGCAAGCTGACGGTTCCTCAAGGTGTGTGGTTTACAGGCCCTATTGTATTGAAAAGCAACATTAATCTGCATCTGGAGAAAGGTGCCGTTATACTTTTCTCTCCCGACATTGACCTCTATCCTATAATCGAAACGTCGTTTGAAGGCCTTGATACACGTAGATGCCAATCGCCGATATACGGAATTGACCTTGAAAATGTGGCTATTACAGGCGAAGGCGTGATTGACGGAAACGGTGAGTATTGGCGCCCTGTAAAGCGTCAGAAGGTAACTGACAGCCAATGGAAGAAATTCACATCACGTGGAGGAGCGTTCAAGAACCCTAATCTATGGTATCCTTCTGAAGGAGCGTTGAAAGGAGATCGCATAAGCGATATGAACGTTCCAAGGAACCTGAAGACTGAAGCTGAATGGAATGAGATAAAGCTCTTCTTGCGCCCCGTTATGATTAGTCTTGTGAAATGCAAGAACGTTTGGCTTAATGGAGTTATCTTCCAGAACTCTCCTTCATGGAATATTCACCCGCTGATGTGCGAGAACGTATTGATTGAAGATGTTCTTGTGCGCAACCCTTCATTCGCCCAGAACGGTGATGGTCTTGATTTGGAATCATGCAAGAATTCACTAATCGTTAACTCCACATTTGATGTAGGTGACGACGGTATATGTATAAAGAGCGGCAAGGATGAAGATGGCCGCAAGAGAGGAATACCTTGCGAGAATGTAATCGTAGACGGTTGCACCGTTTTCAAAGGTCATGGAGGCTTTGTCGTAGGCTCTGAAATGAGTGGTGGAGTAAAGAACATCTCTGTTAGCAATTGCCAGTTCCTGGGAACAGACGTAGGTCTTCGCTTCAAGAGCAAGCGCGGAAGAGGCGGTGTAGTTGAGAACATCTACATAAACAATATATCAATGTTCGACATACAGACAGACGCTATAACCTTTGACCTTTATTATGGCGGTAAATCAGCTGTTGAGGCGCTTGCTGACGGTGATGACGAGAAGAACAAGAAGGTAGAGACATTCAAGGTAGACGAGACAACTCCATGCTTCCGAAACATAGACATTGAACATATTACATGTCGCGGAGCGCGTAGAGCTGTATATTTCAACGGACTCCCGGAGATGCCTGTAACGAACATCGTATTGAAGAATATTGATATAAACAATGCAGAAGAGGGTATAGTTCTTAACAGAACAGAAGGCGTGTTGCTTGAGAATATCAATGTCAGCGCAAAGAGTCACACCTTTGATGCAAAGAACTCTGTCAACATGACTGTAAATGGCAAGAGCTATAAGAAAGTCGATGACAAAGGCATAACCCTTGATTTCTAAAGTCTGAAATATTTTGTGTGGTTATCAGATAACGGCCGGCAGGTTTGCTTGTAGTAAACTTGCCGGCTTTCCTTTGCGGGAGATGCATATTTGATAATCAAAGTTTGATAACTTTATATGATACTTAAAGTATAAGAAATATGCATTTTTCAATAAAATAGTTAGCTTTCTGTTACAAAACAATTATTTTTCTTATATTTTTCAATAAAAGTTGAACGATTTTGAAAAAGTTGAGTTATTTTTGCAGTGAATATTGCCGAAAAATGTTCTGAATGGAATAATATATGTCCTCAGAAGCGGCATATTTGCGCATTAGGTTAGTGTTGTGAACATGAATAATATCACAGAGAAAACGATTGACATCAGTGAGATCTTGAAGAGCAAGATGGGCAGCAAGGCAAAGTTCGTGCCTTCGCCGCTTGTCAAATGGCTCAAACACATCGTTCATCAAGACGAAGTGAACAAGTATCTTTGGGACAGTCGTCACCTTGTAGGCGTTGAATGGCTTGAAGAATGTGTGCGTTATCTTGACATGACGCTTGAAATAGTAGGCAAGGAAAACCTGCCTGACAAGAATGACGGTCGCCTTTACACCTTTGTAAGCAACCATCCTCTTGGTGGAGAAGACGGTGTCGCGTTGGGCGCTATCATTGGCCGTCATTATGACGGGCGTTTCCGCTATTTGGTAAACGACCTGTTGATGAACCTTCCTGGTCTTGCTCCTCTGTGTATTCCTATTAATAAGACAGGAAGCCAGAGCCGCGCTTTCCCTGCAATGGTAGAGGCTGGCTTCAAGAGCGACAACCATATGCTGATGTTTCCTGCAGGTATTTGCTCGCGTAGAATCGATGGAAAGATTCACGATCTCGCGTGGACAAAGACGTTTATAACCAAAAGCGTGGAGACACATCGTGATGTTGTGCCAATTCATTTTGGCGGTCAGAACTCGGATTTCTTCTATAACCTTGCAAATATCTGCAAGAAACTGGGCATCAAGTTTAATATTGCTATGCTCTTCCTTGTAGATGAAATGTATAAGAATGCGCATAAGTCATTCCGTGTAGCTATAGGAAAACCTATTCCTTGGCAGACTTTCGACAAGTCGAAGACACCGTTGGAATGGGCTAAATATGTAGAAGACATTGTATATACACTGTAATCCAGAATCGTTTACTAAACAAATCGATACATCAACAACAACTCTCAATAAAAAGAAAATGGAACAAGAGATTATCCAGCCGATAGCAAAAGAGGTTCTTAAGAGTGAGCTGACACCAGAACGTCAGCTTAGGATGACAAATAAAAGTAATAACGAGATATACATTATTACGGCTCACAACGCTCCTAATGTTATGAAAGAGATAGGGCGTCTCCGTGAGATAGCTTTCCGTGCAGCTGGTGGCGGAACGGGTATGAGTATGGATATTGATGAGTTTGACACTATGGACAACTGCTATAAGCAGCTCATTGTGTGGAATCCGGAAGCCGAAGAGATTATCGGAGGCTATCGTTATCTGCTTGGAACCGACGTTGAGGTTGATGCTAAAGGTCAGCCAATACTTGCGACAAGCCACATGTTCCATTTCTCTGAGAAGTTCATGAAGGATTATATGCCGCAGACTATTGAGCTTGGACGTTCTTTTGTCGTGCCAGAATACCAAAGCTCAAAGATGGGAACAAAGAGCCTTTTCGCTCTTGATAACCTTTGGGATGGACTGGGAGCGCTTACTGTTGTGATGCCTAATGTGAAATATTTCTTTGGCAAAATGACTATGTATCCCTCTTATGTACGTAAGGGTCGCGATATGATTCTATATTTCCTAAACAAGCATTTCAATGACCCGGATAATCTTATTATCCCGATGAAACCGCTGAAAATAGAATCTGATGTCAATGAACTAAAGGAACTTTTCTGCGAAGATTCGTTCAAGAAAGATTATAAGATACTTAATCGTGAGGTTCGCAAATTAGGTTATAACATTCCTCCATTGGTAAATGCATATATGGGTCTTAGCCCTACCATGCGTATGTTCGGCACTGCCATCAACTATGGTTTTGGCGATGTAGAGGAAACAGGAATACTTATTGCTGTTGACGAGATTCTTGAAGAGAAGCGCATCCGTCATATTGATTCCTTTATAAAGGAAAATCCAGAGGCTTTGAAAATAACTTCTGGTGCCAACAATATTATTTATAAGGAGAAACTTAAAACCGTTCTTTCAGAATAAAAGATAATGACAAGGCAAGGATTCAGTTCCTTGCCTTGTTTTTTATTCTTGATTTCATGGTGCGGAATGCTCCTGGAGAAATGCCGAGTATGTCTTGCGCTTTAATTTCATTGTATCCCATGTCACATAGAATCAGATAAAAAAGGTTTATAGTCGTAAGGTTTGAATATTCTTTCTCAAGTTTATCAATAGCCTCGGAATGTTCTATGCGATAGTATTCTATGAACTTTTCAAAATCACTTTTATGCCATAGATTTACCGTTCCGCCACTTTTTATGTCATTAAACAGTTTGTGTCCTTGTTCAAGAATCTTCGTCTGATTGTCTCTGAGTTCTTTTATTTTCTTTTTCAACATGTTTTTCTCATGTTCATTGTTATGCTTTGATTCTTCGAGATTCTTTATTCTCAACGAATATTCCTTGATTTTCCTATTGGTTGTAGCAAGATTTGCTTTTACTCTGTTTATTCTTTTTCGGTGGTAGATAAATAATGTTATGACAGCAATAGTTAGTATTGCCAAAGTTATGAGTATGACATTCCATGCGTTTCTTTCGTTTTTGTCTTTTATTTCATTTTCATAATGATGTTGCATAGACAATATGTCTTCTGTCTTTTGTATGAGACTTAAGCTGTCTCCAAGAACTTTGGCTTTGTTTAAATACATTGAAGCCGTCTGGAAGTTTCCTTTTGCTTCTTCTTTTTCAGCCTCAAATTGTGCTATTTCTATCCTTTCTTCCAAGTCGGCATCAGCTTTTGCAATAATAAGCAAAGAGTCTGATTCCTTTATTTTCCCTTGTTTGTAGTGAACCTTGGAAAGATTCAGGTAGATATGAGAGTCTTTGAAGATAGATAAAGCCTTCTTAAGATACAATTCAGCATCAGTCAGGTTATTGTTTTCATACAATGCATAACCGATATTTGTCATGAATACAGCTCGTGATTCAATATTGCTTATATTATCTAAGTATGGAACCATACTTAATAAATAATAAGAAACACTATCTTTCTTACCCATGCAATAATAGCAGTTCGCAATACGGTTTAAAGCTACACACATCCAATAATTGTTTTTGTTTTTCTTGGCATTGTCCAAAGTCTTATGTGAATATTCCAAAGCTAGTCTAAATGCCTTTGCTTCTATATTGATAAATGCAAGATTTGTGTAGATTCTATGCCTTAACATTGGATCATTACTTTGTTTTTCCAAAGTCTCAGCTTTCTTGAAATAGAGTAATGCATTGTTGTTCATACCGTTATAAAGCTCTATCATACCTTTGTAGTAATAGGAAAAAGCAAGTTTGCGTTTGTCTTTTATGGTAGAATAGAAGTTTATACAATAATTTATAGCATTTGAGTCATTTACATATCCTTCTTTTACTGATGTTATTGCTATGTTTAAAAGACTGTAGTATGCTTTCTCATAGTCTTCATTAAGTTCATTCTTGCTGATTTTCTGAAGTTCAATAAATGCGGAATCTTCATTATCAGAGCAAAATAAAGAGTCAATATGTTCAAGTTGGCTATATAACCGGCCTTTACCATTGCAGCAGGAAAGGAGTATTATAATGCAGAAAAGTGAAAGAATGCGTGTCATTTTTATTGTTGTTTTGTTTAACAAAGGTAATGCTTTTATTTGTTTTAAGCAAATACCATGTAGTTTTTGATGGCTTACATTGTTACAATAATATGCATACAAAGAGCTTTCTGTATGTCTCAATTGTCTGAAAACCAGTATATTATGCTGATGTGAATATTGTAACATTATCATAAAATACCGATATGTTTATTTTGAAATGATAATGAAAATCAATTATATTTGCAATGAGATGAAACCAAAGTATAAACTAAAATATCAGAATCATGAAGTTATTCAAATCTTTTAAAAACATCTTTTTGTTGGCATTGGCCATGCCACGTGTCGTTATATTATATGTATTCTTTTCTGTTGCATTAGGATTGTGTGCTGATGAAAAGAATGATAGTCTTGACATATCTGAAGGGAAGATGATGATAAATGAGAAAGAAGGTACTGGATGTTCCTTATTATGGAATGACAATCATTTGTCCATTCTTGAAGTAGAACTTGGTGGCGGAACAAAGTATCATGGTTTAAATCCTACGTTTTTCAATGTTAATTTTGGAATGGAAGTATTTCGGAATGTGCTTGTAAGCGTTTCTTATCAGCATCAAATGGATTTCTATCGTTCGTCTGGGATAAAGACTTATTGCAGAAACAATGCTATTGGTGGCGGTTTAAGTTATCGTATATTCAAATCTGATTATCCTGAAACATCGTCAAGATGGTGGGATAGTAGCGATTATCTTGCTTTCAGAGCGCGTTATTTCCATACAATTGGCAATGCAGACAGGTCTGGAAGTGTTTATGAGATAGGGCTTGTGTACTATATATTGCACAATGGAAGCATGAAAATCAGCATTAGTCCGACATATCGTTTTGTAGATTCTTATTCATCCTTATATGATGATTATAGTGGTTTTGTACTATCTTTAGGTTTTGGTATTTGATTTTCGGATATACTAATATGTAGAGAAAACAATACAAGGAAACTTCAAGGAGGCTGATATGAACGTATCAGCCTCCAATTTTAAGAACATATCCTTTCTTTATTATAGCCTCAATGCTTACGGAAGTATCGCTTTTCAATGCCCTGCGCAGATAGGATATCTGAACGTTAAGCGCCATTGAATTGGAATAAGAATCGTCTCCCCATACTTCATTCAATAGCTTTTCTCTGGTAACGACCTCATTAGGATTCTCGGAAAGTATGCGTAGAATCTCTGCCTGACGGCTTGTAATGATAACTTTGTTTAGTCCATGATGCAATTCGTTGGTGGAGTAGAAGAACTTTGTTTCACCTATTCTTATAGCTTCGCTATCTGAAGGCTCGTTGGCAGGCGGCTTTTTCATATCGTAAATCATGGTCTTTACGAACTCTTTTCTTAGGTTGTCGATACGCTTTTGGAATATGATTGTCTTTATCTGATAGTACATGCAGACACATAATATTATGAAAATCAGAATGCTAAATGCCAGTTGCCATGCCATAGAGTATATTACACGGCTTGCGTGAACATCAATATTGAAACTGATAGCCTCTAGGTCGAGAGGATTTGAAGAGTATTTTACGTTGAGAGTTCTGCCTGATACGCTGAATACAGGATCTATCATTACTCTTTTTGTCTTGTATATTTTCATACTGCTTGTCTTATACAATCCCATACTAATCAGTATTGAATCGAGACGGCTTTTGCTAATTTGTTTTTTCTGTGAAGCTGAGTGTCTATTCGACATCTTTACTACATCTGGTATATCTATGTTGTTTACTTTTACCGTTCTCTTTTGATTCTTCAGCGTGAAAGTAACCTTTACCCGTGCAGAGCCAGTTTTATTCTTTTTGCCTTTATCTCTGTCTCTGATTTCTGTTCTTATAGTATATGTTAAATTGTTTTTCCTTATAGAGTCTGATAATTTGGCGTTGAAACGTTCTTCTTGTTCCATATCCAATGCTTTAGTGCAAGCAGTCTTGAGATATTCTATATTTTGTTGGGTATTATAGACATACTGATTATATAGCCAGTAAATCTGTATGCAGAATATTAAGGTTATTGTAATGACACTAAGTGTCCATACTATTTTTATACGTTTGTTCATTTTCTTGTTCTTTATTGTTTTGAGACAATGCAAATATACTTAAAATTACAGATACATATAATTAATATA
>JAUNIZ010000004.1:0-5215 GCA_030523165.1 Prevotellaceae bacterium | reverse complement strand
ACATGAGATAACATTAGAGTAATAGAAAAAAGCGGTTTCATCGATGCAGTTATACTAATTTTGCATCATAATAATCAAATAAATATTACTGTTATGAAGAAAATCTGTTTGTTGCTTTTCCTAAGCGTGACTGTAGTCTTTGTCAAGGCTCAAGTAATAAAAGTCATATCTCCAGCAGACCTAGTAAAGGGCGATGCGTGCGATGAAATGAAATATCGTATAAACTATATATTCAAGTTTGTAGATGATACAACCAAGACTCCCTATAAGCCAAACAAAGAAGATATGCTTCTAGAAATAGGCAGCAAGGTTACTTCTTTTTATAGTTTTGTGGCGTATCAGAGCGATTCTATTAATGCAAAGGCAATGGAAAATGGCACCTATGACTATGTTGTAGATGGCATTATTACCTGGAGATTGTATAAGAACTACCCTGAAACAGACAAATATACTTATCTTGAGAAGTTTGGAATGGACCGCTTTGCGGCTATAGAAACGCTAGAAACTCCTTCATGGACTCTATGCCCAGACAGCATATCTACTATCTTAGGCTATACTTGCCATCTTGCAACAGCCACATATAAAGGTCGTAACTGGAGCGCATGGTACACCGAAGACATACCAATTAGTGAAGGTCCTTGGCTTCTGTATGGTCTTCCGGGGCTGATTCTGAAAGCGTATGATAGTGAGAAACAATTTGAATTTGAGGCTAATGGCATGAAACAAATTACTGATTCTACACCTATATATTATAAGGGAGCCAAATACGAGTCTATAGATTGGGAAACTATGCAGGGTGTTTACAAGCGTTATTATGCTGATCCTGTGGGTTATATCACTGCCAATCCCAAAATAAGAAGTATAAACATACAAGATGCAACAGGCAATAAATTGGCAAATCCGAAGTCTGTTCCTTATAATCTTTTAGACAGAAGCAATATAAAATAATGATAGTCTTGGCTATAGAGCATTATATATAAATAGGTATAGCAAGTAACACATTTCATGCGTTATGGTAATCTGGGGATAAGGAAAATATATGATTAAACATCTCGTATTGCTAATATTGCTTTTGTGTAACACGGTTTTGGCATCTGCACAGATAACGGTAACGGGTTGTGTTCGTGATTCCGTATCCAACGAACCCTTAGGTATGGCTAATGTTACTATTATGCGTGGAGGCAAGCCGATAGACTTTACCCGAACTACAAATGAAGGGAAATTCAATATCAAAGCTAATGTTGGCGATAGGCTTTCCATAACATATATGGGCTATAAGAAGCAGATTATCCCGATTTCATCGGATAATTATCTTCTGGTTAAGCTATCGCCAGTTTCGTTTACATTAAAGGAAGTGCAAGTCAAAGCAGGCCGTGTGTATGGTAAACAAGATACTATAACATTCGATTTGAAAGACTTCGCCGACCAAAGAGACAATTCTTTAAAGGATGTATTGAAGAAGTTGCCTGGAGTAGATGTAGAGGATAACGGGCAAGTGAAATACAACGGAAAGGAGATAAACCGTTTTACCGTTGAAGACCTTGACTTGACTGGCGGTCGCTATAACAAACTTAACGAAACGCTAAAGGCAAAAGATGTTGACAAGGCTGAAATAATAGAGCATGACCAACCGATAAAGTCATTGCAAGGAAAGATACATTCTGATGATGTGGCGATGAACATTAAACTTAAAGAAGAAGCGCGAGACAAATGGATGTTTACACTACGCCCGGCATTAGTAGTTGCATTTCCGTTAGATGAAAGCGAGCCTATCGGTGAGGCTGATGCATTGCAGATTGGCAAGAAAAAGCAGAGAATGTATGATGTGCAATATGATTGTTCGGGCAAGGATTTGTCTGAAAGCAATAACGTTCTTGCCTTTGGAGGCACTACGAGATATAGCGAAGGCGTTACGCTTCCTAAATGGTTTGATGTTCCCGAACGGGAATCTCCTCTTGAAGATGAGCGTCTTCGTTTTAACCGTTCCCATAATTGGAGCGTCAAAAGCACGTCAAAGACAAAATCAGGAAGCGAACAACGCTTTACCGCGGGCTATCTTCACACTAAGGAAGAGCAGACAACGTCAAACACATCTTTATATTATTTCGATGCCGACAATCCTCAAATCACCGATGAAAAGGAGTATTCCAGTATCCGAAACGATAGGCTATATCTTGATTTCACACACAATACCAATACGGAAAAGGTATATGGAAATGAATATTTCCTTATAGAAGGAACCAAGTCTGAAGGCTTTTCGCAAATGGAAAACACGGGAACGAGTTCGGTCAGCCAACGTGTAAAAGTACCCGAACTGCATGTTTCCAACTCGTTTACACGTCTTTGGTCAAAAGAAAGACATTCCGTTTCTTTTGCTTCGATATTGGATTTTCATCACTCTCCTTCTTCTTTGACGATTGACGACATGGAAGAGAAACTGAAAACCACCATGTATTATACCGACGAGAACATTACCTTGACACTTAACCGACGTTACCTTACCCATCGTTATACTGCAGGTATTACCGCTGAACATATAAATGTAAATGGAGGAAATACCCATATTACATTTAACGGAAACCCAAGTTGGCAATATAGGCGAGGCATTTCTATTATAACACTTAATACTCCGATTAAATGGGAATTTTTTGCCAATCAAGGCGAACAATATCTTAATGTTTCTCCGTCGCTATATATGAATCTCAAGACATCAAGCAGAAGCGAATGGATAGGCAATGTAGGCTATAGCCGTAATGCTGGAGACTGGGCTGGTTTTCTTTTACCTGAATATACGAAAGACTATCGCACCACTATGATAACGGAAGGCATAATACCTACAACGGGTACGTTCTATTCACGGATATCCTATAATTATAAGCGGCCAATAAAAGAATTGTTCTGGAATATGAATCTGTCTTTTAACCGTTTGTGGTATAATACGATGACGGATATGACGATTACCGACGGGTATTATGCTATGTCGATAAAGGAAAAAGACAATGACGGAACCACATTTACGGCTAGTTCGGTAATATCAAAAGGCTTTTTCGACATACATCTTAAGACGAGTTTAGAGGTAAGCTATTCGTATTTGGAAGGTTCTCAACTATCTTCTGGAAGCGTCTATGACTATAAATCCAATATATTTAAGGCATCTCCAGAGATTACATTCACGCCTTCTTTCGGTGCTTTCGTTTATTCCGCTGACTTCTCATTGAATAGATTAATCACCGATGAAACCGCTCAAAAACGTCTTTTTGACTGGGTTCAGCGTCTTTCATATACCCAGACGATAGGCAAGGTGGATATTTCCATATATGCCGAACACTATAGAAACGAACTGCAAACGGGAGAGATAGTCAACACGATGCTTGCAGATGCCGAGTTAGTATGGAGACTTAAGAAAGTGCGTCTATCGGCAAAGCTTCGCAATATCTTCAATAAAAAAGATTATGCGCTTACCTCTTATAGCGGTATAAGCTCATTGACCAATCATTACAAGCTACGTCCGCGTGAGCTTGTAATTGATGTTCAGATATCAATATAAATAATGTATGTTATTGAAATCTGTCGTTTCGATAATGAGAATTATACTATCGGAAGGCTTATACCGTTGATTTTCTGATATATGTCGAGAGCATATATATCGGTCATTCCGCTGATATAGTCAATGACAGCCATCATTCTCGTTTCAAGATCAGGCGCGTCTATGTCATATTGGCTGCTTACTCTGCTTATCAACTGACGTGAATAGAAGCGCTCAGGGTGTACCGCAGCTTCGGTCATCACCTCCATTAGCGTTTCCATAATCTTGTAACCGCTCAGTTCAACATCAAGCACTGGTTTGCTCTTGTATATCTTACGCTTCGATATTTCGGTGCATTTCTTGTATGCAGAACGGAACTTTTCCTCCATTTTATCGACAAGACAACCTTCGAAAGAGCCTTCAAGAATCTCCTTCTCATATTTAAGGAAGGTATCGACACAAGCGTTTTCCAATGCTCCGATTACGCAAGCACGCATATATATCACCTGTTCGTTGTGGTCGGTAATTCCTTCGTCGGCTATTCTCTTTAGTATATGCTCTTGTATATTCGGCTCAAAGAAGTTAAGGAACAGTTCCTTTGTTTCCTCAAAAGTTACTATCTTTAGCTTGTGGGCATCTTCAATATCCATTATTTCATAGCAGATATCGTCTGCAGCTTCTACGAGATAGACCAAAGGATGCCGCGCATATTCGAGTGGTTCATTAGGCTTTGACTTGCAGAAAATGCCCAATTCATCGGCTATTTTCTTGAAAATGTCACTCTCAGACATAAAGAAGCCGAACTTGCCGTGCCCCTTTTCCGCTAACGAAGATGCATAAGGATATTTCACAATCGATGCAAGCATGGTGTAAGTCATTACGAATCCTCCTTCACGTCTGCCTTTATAGCGATGGGCAAGCAAGCGGAAAGCGTTGGCATTACCTTCGAAATGAGTGATGTCGTTCCAGAATTCCGGGCTAAGACTCGCCTTTAAATATGCTCCTTTGCCTTCAGTAAAGAATGTCTGAATGGCCTTTTCGCCAGAATGGCCGAATGGAGGATTGCCCATATCGTGTGCCAGACATGCAGCGCTTACTATTGTTCCGATTTGCGGAAAGAGAGTTTCACGAAGCTCAGGGTTACGCTTTAGTATATTGTGTGCCACGTCATTGCCTAACGACATGCCCACGCTTGCCACTTCAAGGCTATGGGTAAGACGGTTATGAACGAAGATGCTTCCAGGCAAAGGGAACACTTGCGTCTTGTTCTGCATGCGTCTGAATGGAGCAGAGAATATAAGTCGGTCATAGTCGCGCTTAAATTCCGAACGGTCATCATGCCGTTCTATATGTCGCGATTCTTGTCCAAGTCTCTTGTTCGATATGAGTTGTTGCCAGTTCATCGTAGGTTTGTATATTGTATTGATATTCTTTCTTTTTTCGTCTATATTTCTCGGATTGACGTAATCAGTCCTGAAGCATGATGCAAAATTAGAGTAAAACTTATCCAAATCCAAAAATATTACGATAATTTTGGATAGTTATCATCAAATATCCAAATATTTTCCGATTTGTAGCGAGTTGGTATTGCATTTGGAATATTTATGGTTTGGGGTAGTGTGATTTGCTGATAAAATTATGATTGGCTGCATTTGTTGATTGTAAACGTGTCGTTTGTCGATTATAAGT
>JAUNIZ010000179.1 GCA_030523165.1 Prevotellaceae bacterium | reverse complement strand
AGGAAAAGATTAATTCATTATATTTGCCAAGTATTCATCAATTTCGTATATTTGCAATATAAAAAGGGTAGGATGAAATCCAACGTAAACATATAGTAATAAATGGCAATGAAGATTAGAAAGGCGACGATAGACGACCTGAATGAAATAACGATGATTATTGACGAAGGCAGAAAGACAATGGTTGAAAACGGGAATGTCAACCAATGGCAGAAGGGCTATCCGAAGACTGAAACGATAGTGAACGACATTGAGAACGGTAACTGCTATCTGTGTGAAGACAACGGCATTAACGTAGGCACATTCGCATTCATCGACGGCCCAGACAAGACATACAAGACAATCTATCAGGGCGAATGGATAGACGACACTCTACCCTACTCTGTAATACACCGAATTGCAAGCACTCAAGGTAGCCACGGGGTGTTCAATGCAATAATCGGATTCTGCACAGAAAGGAGCAAGAACATCAGGGTTGATACGCATCGCGACAACAAGATTATGCAACACAATCTGCTTAAACATGGCTTCAGTTATTGCGGAATTATCTATCTTGAAAACGGCGACGAGAGACTAGCGTATCAAAGAACGGCTAACCCATGAAAACGAAACGGAAGGAATAATATAGCTGCACTGCGAATATGTAAATCGGGAACAACGGAATGAAGACGTATAGCCCTACATATAGGCAACGGAACACTGCACTCAGACTGGCTATTTCTCCGCTTGACAAGCCGTAGACTATAGACGTCAGCGTCACGATGAAAGCCAACGAGGGTATCAGGCTGTTGGAGAATGTGCTGGGAAAGAGATTGCCCGTTATGCTCAACAGAACGGCATGTGGAACAAACGAGAGCAGAAACAGAACGACAAGCATTAGAACCATGACTACCGTTGACATAAAGAAGGCGTAGCGCTGGCGATAAGTGAGCTTTCGCCTTGACACGAGTCTTGCAACCGTTGCCTTCAAGCCTCCATGCGCAAACGCGCCGTATGCCACGCAACAAAGCATCAGCCAAATAAGAAGAGGCGACGACATGTTGTATGTGAATGTTCCGAAGAACCACCGCAACCCCTCGCTGCTAATCAACGAGCGCAAAGGCAAGGCAGGGTCGAAAGCATTGACAATCCATGAAAGCATTATCAACGCTATCTCCAGCATCACAAGAGCCAAGGCTATGTATGGAAGGGTTCGCTTCATTGTTGCTTGTTATTGTAAATCAAATACCAAAGACCAATGCCTTTATGCCGACTAAAGGCGCTTTATTCTTCGTCAGGCCTTAGGTTGTCTATGTCGAGAATACGCAGTTCTATGGCGCGTGTTACCAGTCGTGTGGCATTGACACCTACCCCGCCGTTGCCGTTGGGAAAGAGTTTCTGCACAAGCTCGTTCTGACGTTTCTCAAGGCTCTTCACACCGAAAGGCATGCCTCGTAGATTGGTTATCTGCTCTTTTGTAAAGCCAAGGGCAAGATGGCGAAGGAAACGCTCGTCGTATTCGTCTATCTCATAGTTTACCAACGCTTCCTGACGCATCACCTGATTGTTGACATTGCTCTTGAATCGGCGTATAATCTTCTCCAGTATAGGCTGGTTGAACACCAGTTTCTTGCCGCTCATTACGCTTGCTATATCGCCACGTGTAAGCAGCTCGCCGCTCTTGAGGATAATGCCGTCGCACCCTGCGTCAAGGGCATCTACCCATAGTTTCTCGTTCAATATCTCGCCTGTGAAAATCAATACCTTCACATTAGGGTGCAGTTCCTTTGTCTGACGGCATATTTCAACGCCTACGGTAGTAGAGCCACCCAAGCCAAGGTCGAGCAGCACAAGGTCGGGCAACTGGCTCTTGATGAGTTTCCAATAAGCGATCTCGCTGTCTGCCGTGCCGATAATCTCAGCCTCCGGTATGTCATTGCGGAATATACCTTCGGTACCTTTGAGTTCCAACGGAACATCTTCTACTATAATAACTCTGAATTTATCCATGATTATAATATTGTTTTTTAATGACACATTTTATGACATAGCTCTTGCAAGAGTGACATGAACGACAATGCCGTTGCCTGAAGGCTCTGCCACTATGCCGCAACCGTGAAGGTTTGTAGACTCGCTGTTCTCACGCACTATCTGACGGCACACAAGGAACGGAATATTGCCTACGGAAGGGGTAAACATACCAAGACACTGCTCTTCGTCAAGCTTCATGTTCGGGCAATGCACGTCAAAGACAACATACTTATTATCCTTAACGGAAGCGCTGATGCTTATATTGTCTTTTCCAAACTGTTTTTGAAGTATTTCAAACAAATACATTATCGATACTCTGTCGCCCATCACTCTCTCTGAAGTGTCGCAGACAGCACTCATGTCAACAGACTTGCACTCAAACGTTATGGCTGTAGCCTGCCTATGCGCCTGTTCGCTCAATATTGAATAGAGTTCCTTGTAGTATTCCACAACCTCACGAATAGCCTTTATATTGCGTTCAGGGCTGTTCACAAGCTGGCGTATGCGTGAAGGGTAATACATCGTTTCATGCTTGAATGTGCTAAGACAGTTGTCTATGACGTTGTTGCTTACATAGAGTTTCTCGTCTTCGTATCTTGCCCGTCGCAGTTCGTCTTCAGCTAGTTCTATGTTCAGCGTTCTCTTTTCGTTGAGAACTATAGAGCGTCTTAGCGCGTCTTGAATCTGCGATACAATGTTTTTCAGCGCTTCAGGATATTTGTATGACTCTACCGAAGATATTGACTTCAGTTTCTCCTCGTTGCTTGAGTCAGACAGAAGTATTGTGTTTATGCCGTTGACATGCTCAACGCAGAAACGGAAATACAAGACATGGCGATAATAGACAAGGTAATAGACCACTACAATGGTTATCAGCAGCAATACCAGCACCACCACAGCCACAGCCTTGTCGGAACTTGAACGCTGCATGGCCTTGCAGTATTCAGGTAGGCTTGAGTCGGCAGACATCTCCTTGAACAGCTGTGTATAAACCTTGTTGTTATAGCTGTAAAGGTTCCAGTCGTGTAGTGCCAGTGCAGCAATGGCGCTTTCGTTTCGTATGTCAAGAATTATATCGTAGTCGGTCTTCACGTTGTCATGATACCATCTTATCTCGGCAGGCATGTCGCCATTAGGGCTTGCATTAAGCATAAGCCGTTTTCCATCAGGGTTGAGCGACTTGTAATGAAGGTTTAGATATATGCGCGACGAATCAGCGAAAGCCAGTGTCTTGCTGTATGTTCCCTTTATATTGCTGTAATAGGCAGAATCTGCATAGGCATCGGCTTTAGCGAGAAACGCAGATGCAGCTGTCTTTACGTTTCCTGCCGTTCCGCTCGCTTTGTCAGCATAAATGGAAAGGCTTGCGCCGAGTATTGTCATGAACATTATCGTGCTTCTTACTATGCCGTGAGGCAAACGGAAAAAGAAACGGCTGCCACTACCCTTCTCGCTCTCCGCGAACAGACCGCAGACGTTGAATATCTGGCTTATCTTGCGATACTTGTCCATAATGCCACGGCAATTCATCAAACCGAAGCCATGACCGTTGTATATCTTGTGGTCAAATATACCGGAAAGTTCCTCTTTGCTCATTCCCTTTCCGTTGTCTTCTACGGATATTTCCACGTAATCGTCTGTTCCTGTAGCCTTCACACATACCTTTCCTCCCTTGTCAGTAAACTTGCGGGCATTGTCGGCAAGTGTGTTCAGCATGAACAAAGTCAATATCTTGTCTGCCTTTACAACGGCATCTGTAGGCATTACCTCCAGGTCAATTCCCTTCAGATGGAATGACATCTTTGCCTTAGACAATATGTCGAATGTCTCCTTAAGGCTAAAACTTTCTATATGAAGGCTCAGCTGACCTTGCTGAAGCTGAATCCAATGAGTGAGAACATCATTGTATTCGGTTATCTTGTCGGTCAGTTCGGTCATGTAGGCATAGCGTTCATTGCGCTTCTCTTCATCTTCATCAGCCTTGTCTATGCGCCTTACCTCGTTGATTATTCTGTCTATATATGGCGTTACGCTGTTTATGAGGAATATCTTTGCACGATTGTCAATGTTGCGTTTCTTGTCTTTTTCTATATGCAACTGACTGACTGACAGAATCTCGTTTATTTCTTCATATCTATCGTTCAGGTTCCTCACATGCTCATCGTTAAGCCTTTCCCATTTACGCAAAGGCTGCAAAAGCTCATCTAGATATGCGTCATTGCCTTTCTTTAGCCTTAGTCGCCTTAATACAAACAGAAGCACTACCACAGCCACAATAAGGAAAATGATAAAGCCAATCATAACGCTAAGCTGCATTGAGGTGCGTTCCAGCATCTCGGCACGTGCCTCAAAGAACCTGTCTTGGCGTGTATTCTCCTGAAGGTCAAGATATTTGTTTCTGTTTATATCGCTGTTTACCTTGTCGTCAATGGCAGAATAAGCCAGGCTTAGCTGCTCTCTAATGCTCGCTACAAGCTCAGGTGCCTGCTCTATAACTTCCTTGCTCGACAATGCGTTCTCAAGACAAATGAGAGAAGAAGTGTAGTCGCCAAGCGACCAATAGCATGAAGCCAGTGTTCTGTATGAGCCTGCTATCTGATAGACATCGCCGTATTCAACAAACATATCCAATGACTTCTGCGCAAGATAGCCTGCAAGAAGATGGTTTGGCATGTTAAACGGGTTAAGATAGCTTATGGCACTCTGGTTGTTGTATATGAGCCAGTCGCGCTGATCTTTGTTGAATAAATGTTCGCTAACCGACTGCATTGAATTGGCAACCCAATAGACATAACCGCCACGCTGCGCCATCTGATAGCATTTCATCAGATATTCAAACTCTTTCTGAGCCGTTTCTTCAAGTGTATTCTCGCTTAATATTCCACCGCTTCCTACCTGATAGAGATAGTTAAGATATTGCGCCGTATCTTTCTGAATTTCCCCTGAAGGGTCAATGCTTTCGAGCGACTCGACGGAAAACTTCGTCAAACCCACATAATAATAATAGGTAGAGCGCACTATCGCGTATTCTGACTTTCCGTATATCAGTCTTCCTTTCAAATGGTCAGACAGAAAGAACGTTTCCTCTTCTATACGTTTTAGTCTTTGTGTTGCACGTTCATTATAGTCATAGAACTCTTTGTTCTTCGACTGACGCTGGCACAGACGCATGTTCTGCACATCGGCAATCAGCAGTTCAAGCTGGTTGTCTGTACACATATACACGCTGTCAAGATAGTCAAAGGCTTTCTCATATTCCATTCTGGCTATGCATACAAACGCAAGATTGTTAAACGCCTCTGCCTTGCCGTCTGTATAGTCGCCCGACAAACCTAAAGCCTTGGTTGCATAAACCTTCGTTGAGTCGAGGTTCCTATAATGAAAAGTGTATGATTTATAGTTCAACTTGTCTACTTCTTCATAACCCTCGGAAGAGCAAGCTGAGAAAAAGAAAAGGCTCAATATGCATACAAGCCATATTGAGCCTTTAAGATTGCGTTTATTATGCACGAGCCTTTGCAACAAAAGCCAAAGCCTCTTTACATTTGTCAGTAATAGCCTGCCAGTCTTCTGCTGCGATAACGTCTTTCGGGAAGAGCTTAGAGCCCATACCTACGCAGAATACACCAGCCTTGAACCATGATGTGAGGTTCTCTTCGTCAGGAGAAACACCACCAGTAACCATAAGCTTAGACCATGGCATAGGAGCAAGAAGACCCTTTACGAGCTTAGGACCTAATACGTCGCCAGGGAATACCTTGCACAAGTCGCAGCCTGTTTCCTGAGCAGCACCGATTTCAGACACGCTTCCGCATCCAGGTGTATAAGGAACTAGACGACGGTTGCATATCTTTGAAATCTCTGGGTTGAACAATGGGCCAACTACGAAGTTAGCACCGAGCTGTATGTAAAGCGCTGCTGTAGCAGGGTCAACAACAGAACCAACACCAAGTGCAAGCTCTGGGCACTCCTTAGCGGCAAACTTAACAACCTCAGCGAAAACCTCATGAGCAAAATCACCACGGTTTGTAAATTCGAAAGCGCGAACGCCTCCGTCATAGCAAGCCTTAATGACTTTCTTTGCTATCTCAACATCTTTGTGATAGAAAACAGGAACCATTCCTGTTGTGCCGATTTTATCTAAAACCGCAATTTTATCAAACTTTGCCATTTTGTTATTTATAATATCTAACTAGTATGATTTTATCTCTGATTATCTCTGAACACGGCCAGAAGCGTCACCGCCAGCAAGGTTAGCAACCTCTTCAGCTGACATAAGGTTGAAGTCGCCAGGAATAGTGTGCTTCAAAGCAGAAGCTGCAACTGCAAATTCAAGAGCCTTGCCCTGATCGTCTGGGTAAGTAAGAAGACCATGGATAAGACCACCAGCAAATGAGTCACCACCACCTACACGGTCAATGATAGGCATAATGTCATAGTGCTTGCTCTGATAGAATTCCTTGCCGTTGTAGATAAGAGCCTTCCAGCCGTTGTGAGTAGCTGAAAGAGACTCACGCAATGTAGAAACAACATACTTGAAACCGAATGTTTCCATCATGCCCTTGAAGATTCCATAGTAACCTTCAGCATCTGTCTTGCCGCCTTCAACGTCAGCATCTGGTTTGAAGCCGAGGCAAAGCTGAGCGTCTTCCTCGTTGCCTATGCAAACGTCAACATACTTCATGAGAGGTTTCATGATGCTCTGAGCTTTCTCAGATGTCCAAAGCTTCTTGCGGAAGTTAAGGTCAACGCTCACTGTAACGCCATGTCTCTTAGCAGCTTCGCAAGCAAGACGTGTAAGTTCAGCAGCCTTGTCGCTGATAGCAGGAGTAATACCGCTCCAGTGGAACCACTGAGCGCCTTCCATGATAGCGTCGAAATCGAAATCTGAAGGGTCAGCTTCAGCGATTGAGCTGTGTGCACGGTCGTAAACAACCTTAGATGGGCGCATGCTTGCACCTGTTTCAAGGAAATAGATACCAAGGCGCTCGCCACCACGAGCAATAAATTGTGTGTTCACACCATAACGACGCAATGCGTTCAAAGCGCACTGACCGATTTCGTGCTTAGGCAGTTTTGTTACGAAATAAGCCTCATGTCCGTAATTAGCGGCACTAACGGCAACGTTAGCTTCACCACCGCCATAAACTACGTCAAAGACATCACTCTGGATAAATCTCTTCTGACCAGGAGAAGAAAGGCGAAGCATAATCTCGCCTAATGTTACTACTTTAGCCATTTTAAAATTTTTAGTTTGAATGTTTATTATAATAGATTATAATTTGTTTTTCTGCTTACAAAGTTAATATTTAAATCA
>JAUNIZ010000178.1 GCA_030523165.1 Prevotellaceae bacterium | reverse complement strand
AGGTATATATATTATTTTGTCTTTATTTATTTTTACTGCTATGACACACTTTGTCGCAGCTGACAATAGCGACTCTATATTAAATAAGGTGGATGTTCATACTGACAAGGTAGAGGCATTCCGTGATTGTCTTTACGACAACCCTGCCATGCAGAGTTTCAGACATTCCACGTCTTTGAACAATATATATGTAGGATATTCAGGGAAGTGGTCTGACAAGGCTATACGTCCAGAATACGGAACAGGCTATAACAAATGGGTAGGGCATATTGACGCCTATATCCGCAAGAAAGCCTTTACAATGTGGGGCAAGGTGCTCTATACCAACGGTCAGGTAAACAGCATATTGTATAACGAATCTTCCGACTTTGACTTGGTATATCCTTATGTCATGGCTGACACCGTTGGAGGCAACACCCGACAGGAGTATTATTATTTCCTAGGCGGCTTCTCTTATCAGAAGAACCGTTTCACGCTTGGCGTTGAAGGCAGCTATGAGGCAAGGATGGAATACCGCACACGCGACCCTCGACCAAAGAACCTTACAGGCGACCTGAAGGCAAAAGTAGGTGCAACCTACGACATAGACAACGGCAACTTGGTAGGTTTGGCTGTATCTGCAAGACGTTACAAGCAGACCAATGACGTGGAACTATATAGCGAGACATCCGTTCCTGTTATATATCATGCCACAGGTCTTGGCACCGATTACTACCGTTTCAGAGGTGTCAACACGAGTACCTATTATAAAGGCTATTCCTTCGGCTCTGTGTTGGACTATGCACGCAAGGACAAGCGTGGACTGTTCGCATCGTTTGGCTATGACTATCTCTATCTAGAGAAAATTATATCCGACCTCAACGAGCTGCCTATGGCAGAAATAAAGGAACACGACCAGTCGTTCTCCTTAGGCTATTCAGGCGGAACAAGAACCAATGCCTTTGGATTGCTGTTGACGGAACGATATACAAACAGGAAAGGAACAGAGAATATCTTCGGAACGGCACAGAGCAATATATATCCACAGATATCCTCGATTACGCAATATGAACGCGAGACGCTTTCGGCAGGTATAAAGGGCGTTTATCGTCACTCTATAAGCAGAGCGTCATGGAACATAGCCTTGTCTGCTGGATATACAAGCCTTAAGGAACTCTATGCAGAACCAGTGCGCAAGATTGACGTAGCCTCACTGTATGCAGGCTTGACGCTTGGCGGTCGCTTCTATACAGGGCAGTTTCTGATTATGGCAGACGCAGGCATAAAGTATGTAGGCAGCACGAAGTCAGACATCACTGGCATAACTTCCGCTGACGGTGCTCTATCGCTTCCTGTGTTGCAGATGTATGACTATTATGCGAACGACAGAATAGTGGGGAAGGCGAAGATAGAGGCAGACTACAGCGTGAAAGACAAGTATGTGATATTCGCGTCTGCCAATTGGGAGTATTCCGACTATTCTCTGTCAAACCATTACAATATGCTTGAAATAGCAATAGGAGTTAAATTCTAAATATTATAAACAATTAAAAACGTAAAGCAATGATTAAAAGATTTACATTCTTGCTGTTGGCAGTGATAGCTGCTACAGGTGTTGCAATCGCGTCAAACACACTTACTTACAAGTGGGCGCATGTTATTGACGGTGGTACAGCAGGCGACGACGTTGTCGGCATGGCTAAATCAACAGACGGAAACTATTATGTCGCTACCAGTTTCGGTACGACAAACTCTTCTCTTACAGTTCAGATGGACGGTGTAGACATAACCGACTCAGAAGGCAACGCTATCAATGGCAGCAATTATTCTGGTACAAGCTATAACAAAAATCTGCTGCTTCAGAAGGTTGACCCAGCGTCAGGCAGCATTATCTGGACAGTCTACACTCGCAAGGGAAGCCTTGACGACGCCGACATAGTAGCAACAAGTGACGGTGGAGTAGTAGTGGTCATGAAGACACGCCCTTATAACACCGATGAACCAACTATGGTTTCAGAAATAGTCGATGCAAGCAATACGGCTACTACTGTAAGTGACGAGAGTGTTCTTCAGGGCGAATACCGCACTGTTGTGGTAAAGCTTGACGCTGACGGCAAGACACAGTGGGTACGCTCTATCAACGGACTTATTCTCAACGATGGCGATGGAACGATTACAACAACTACCAAGGACAATTCTACGGTAAACGGAATAACCATTGACGCTGATGACAATCTGTATCTTTGCGGCAACTTCCGCACAGCATTGTATTTCCCTAAAGCAGACGGTACTACTGCAACATTGACAGCAGTCAACAACGTAGGCTGGACAGGCAGCAGCAGTGATTCTGTTGGCGACCTCTTTGTCGTAAAGCTCGACAAGGACGGTTATTATACAAGCAGCCTTGTCGCTAGCGGCACTGCTTCATTCGCTACTATCGACAACATTGACTACAATGACGGCAAACTGTATGTCGTTGGCCGTGTTCTCGGTGACGGAACAACAATGACATTGGGCAACGTGTCAATCGACGCTACGACAGACTATCAGAACCTTATACTTGCTTCTGTGAACACCAGCGACCTGAGCGTAAACTATGTAAACACACTCACACCTGCTGCTGGCGTAAACACATCAGGCAAGGCTACATACAATTTACAGATAAAGAACATACAGTATGTTGACGGTTCTCTCTACGTTACAGGCGGTATAAACGGCTGTCTCTATGCTGCTGACATTGCTGCTATCGTGAACAACACGGCAGGTCAGATTAGAGGATATGTAATGCAGTTCGAGGCTGAAACAGGCAACTTCTCTGCCGCTTCAATGAACGCAACCACAGGCATAAGCAACTATTTCGGTGTTTATGTAGGCACAGAGAATGTTTATTCTTACGGCTACAACATGTCTAACGGCGCTATACTCAGCAGCTGGGCAAAGACAGGTCTTGCTTCTGCTGGTGACGATGTCATAACGTGTTCTTCTTTTGGCAGTGTAGCTTCATGTGCAGCTCCGCTTGTTGACGGTGCAAATATCGTCATGATGAACCGTGGTCAGGGCACACCTGTGCTCTACGGCACTGACGATACATTCACAACAACGACAAAATGGGGTGTAGTTTACAGCCGCTATGAAATGACTGACGTTGCTACGGCTATCAACAAGGCTATTGTAGAGAAGACCTCTGCTGACTTTAATGTCTACAGCATTACAGGTACAATGGTCAAGAAGGCTACATCGGCAGAAGAGGCTGTCAGCGGTCTTGCAAAGGGTATTTACATTATCGGCGGCAAGAAGGTTCTCGTTGCCGAATAATCTGTTTATGGTTAGATGAACAAAACAAAATTATTAAGTATAGCCTTGCTGTTGTTCCCGACAATCGTGTTGGGACAACAGCCAGCTGTCGATACGTCTATACGTAAAGGCAAGCTTGACAACGGTCTTACATACTATATCCGCCACAACGCTAAGGAAGCCAACATAGCCGATTTCTACATAGCGCAGCGTGTGGGTTCCATTCTTGAAGAACCACGTCAGCGCGGCTTGGCTCACTTCCTTGAGCACATGGCGTTCAACGGTACGGAGCATTTCCGTGGCGAAGGCACAAGTCTTGGCATAGTGCCTTGGTGCGAGACCATAGGCGTTAAGTTCGGTGCCAACCTCAATGCCTATACCAGTGTAGACCAGACCGTGTATAACATATCTGCAGTGCCTGTAAGCCGTGAGGGCGTTGTCGATTCATGTCTGCTTATTCTCCACGACTGGAGCCATAGCCTGTTGCTCACCGACAAGGAGATTGACAAGGAGCGTGGCGTAATACATGAAGAGTGGCGCACACGCCGTGCTGGCATGGCTGTGCAGCGACTTATGGAAAGAGCGTTGCCTACTATCTATCGTGGCACGAAGTATGAAGACTGTCTTCCTATAGGCTCTATGGACGTTGTTGACAATTTCTCTTACGATGCCTTGCGCGACTACTACAAGAAATGGTATCGCCCTGACCTACAGGCTATAATCGTTGTCGGCGACATTGACGTTGACGTTATCGAGAACAAGATTAAGCAGCTGTTCTCTGCGATACCTAAGCCTGTAAACCCTGAGGAGCGCGTCTATTATCCTGTGTCTGACAACAAGGACATGATTGTAGCTATTGAGAAAGACGCCGAACAGCCTATAGTGCTCACACGACTTTACATGAAGCGTGAGGCTACTCCTGACAGCGAGAAAGCCACAGAGGGCTATCAGCGTGACGGATATATAGACTGGATTATCACGTATGTTCTCAATCAGCGTATACAGGAGCTGCAGCACAGCGACAATCCTCCGTTTATCAGTGCATCGGTGCATAGCGGACGTTTCTTCGTATCACGCACAAAGGACGCTTTCTCTATACAGATAGGCTGCAAGGAGAACGACATAACGGGTTCAATAGCGGCTGTTATGGCAGAAACCGAACGTGCCCGTCAGCATGGTTTCACCGAGGCTGAACTCGAACGTGCAAAGGCTGTCTATCTGAAAGGCGCTGAACGCAGATATGCTGAACGCAACGACCGCAAGAACTCTTACTATGTAAGCAAGAGCCTTAACAACTTCCTCGATGCAGAGCCTATGCTTTCTGAACAGACAGACCTAGAACTTGCAAAGAAGTTCGACGAGAGTGTTACGTTGGCAGAGGTAAACAATGCCATCGGCACAATCATAACCGACAAGAACCAAGTGCTTACGGTTTATGCTCCTGACAAGGAAGGCGTTGTTATTCCTGACGCTAGCGTGTTTGAACAGACCATTCTGAAAGCGCAAAGCCTTGCCTACGAACCATACAAGGAGGATAATGTTTCTTCTGAACTTATGGCTGTCAAGCCTAAGGGCGGCAGCATCGTGTCAGAGAAAGACTACGGCAAGCATGACATCAAGCAGCTAAAGCTGAGCAACGGCATGGAGGTCTACGTGAAGCATACCGATTTCAATGCCGACCAGGTTATTATGCAGATATTCGCCGAAGGCGGTACATCGGTATATCCTGACGCTGACGTGCCTAACTTCTCGTTCATCAGTTCAGCAATAGCGGAAGCTGGCGTTGCTGACTTCGATGCGTTCACACTGCGTAAGAAACTTGCTGGAAAGATAGTAAGGCTTAGCCCTTACGTTGGCGAACAGACACAGGGCATAAACGGTTCTTGTTCTGTTGCAGACGTAGAGACAATGCTTCAGCTTGCAAACCTTTACTTTACCAGTCCACGAACTGACGACAAGGCTTTCAACAGCCTGATGGACCGTCGCCGTGAAATGGTGAAGAACCGCGAGGCTAACCCTTCCGTTACCTACAACGATTCTGTGTCACGTGTGCTCTATGGCGACTCTCCGCGTGTGCAGCCTATCACTCTTGACGTGCTGGACAAGGTTGACTACGCTCGTGTGCGTGAGATTTACGGCGAGAGATTCAGCGATGCGTCAAACTTCAAGTGTATAATAATAGGTAATGTTGATATGGAGAAGCTGCGTCCGCTCTTGTCTACCTATCTTGCTTCATTGCCTTCAACGGGAAAGGGCGAGAAGGCTGCCGACACATATCCTGCTATAAGGAACGCAAACGAGACCCATGTGTTCGCCAAGAAACAGGCTACGCCTTCGGCTCTCGTTTCTATCTATTATACCGCAGACCTGCCGTTTACGCCTGAAACCGACCTCAAGCTTGACGTGCTGAAGCGTGTATTGCAGATAGCATACACCGATTCTGTGAGAGAGGAAAAGGGCGGTACCTACGGTGTAAGCGTAAGTTTCGACTTGGATAATCATTCTAAGCCTGACGCGCTGTTGAAGATTTCCTATCGTACAGACCCACAGCGTTATGAGGAACTCACACCGATAGTATATCAGCAGCTGCGCAACATAGCCGAGAACGGACCATCTAGCACATCGCTCGACAAGGTAAAGAAATATCTCGTCAAGGCTTACGCACAGAACGCCATTACGAACGACTATTGGAAATACGTTATGTACAACATGACTTATCGCAATGTCGATTTCCATACAGGCTATGAAGCTATTGTCGAGAGCATCACGGCAGACGATATTAAGAACATCGCCTCCGAGATACTCAGACAGAACAGAAGGCTCGAAATCACGATGAAGTCGGAATAAAAAGAAAAAGGAGTGAACCAATGTTCATTCCTTTTTTTCTTTCTTAGGAGTTGGAAATCCGCAAGACTGTTGTCTTTTTTTCGCTATCGCTCAAGGAACTTCTCCCTTAACTCCTTTAACTCCCCAAAAGACTTACGTAGTCGGTGTCTCCTCTGTAGTGTACTCGTTAAGCTCGCTGAACTTACACAACTTTTTGAGTTCTGCATTTGACCATGTCTTAGTATTACGAACGTTCAGCCTAACGGCCTTGATGTTCGTTGACGGTGTGAACGCGTCTGCCGTGTCTGCAGGGGTTGTTTTCAAGCCGATAGAGATAAGTCCGAGTTCTCCTAAGCGGACGCTCTTGCCGTCGAGGACAAGTTCCTGAAGACAGGCGAGCATGTCTGTCAGCACTCCATTTATTACACCGCGAGAGTAGGGTGAGTTGTGCTCGCTCATGTGCTTGACGAACTCGTCGAAGCTTACCGTGCGGTCTTGTACAGCTTTGGCGTACCATTTGCCATTGAAGGTAGACTGTGCGTTAGTGTTCTTGTACTTGCGGTACTTCAAAGTACCCGTGATAGTTGCCATTTGTTAATTGAATATGATTTTATTTATTTTGTTTATTATAAATATCATGAACTTTCGAAAAGTTCCCCGTTTTTCGAGAGTTTTTTACGCTTGGGGCAACTTTATACGTTATAATCCTCCGCAGGTCTTCGACCAGACGGTTAGGGAGATTGGCCACCTTTGGTGACCGTAGTTAATATATACGTCTTTTTACCGCAGGTCTACGACCAGACGGTTAAGGAGATTGGCCTCCTTTGGAGACCCATTTATGCGACGGTGTTTAATGCTAACTACCGTCCCTGAAAGGGGCGAACCTCTATAACCGCTATGCAAGCGATAGCGTGGCTTGCGGATTTGATGACTGCTACTCTCTTCCGTCCCCGAAGGGCGGCGAACTACTGTTCATGCGAGTGGGGATTTTTATATATCGCGGCGGCGCGAGGGGAAACTATGCTTTCCCCTAACGAAAATATCGAGTTGCCCAATATAAAACTAGCTTTTCTTTCTTCTAGGGTGTTAGCGCTGAGGGCGAGGGATAAATGATATATGATACGATTGATATGATTGATTGGGGACGCCCACTGACACCACTACACGGAGGGAGGAACGACGTATTCCATATCACAAATATCAATAATATCAATTATCAAATAGAAGTAAATATAGG
>JAUNIZ010000177.1 GCA_030523165.1 Prevotellaceae bacterium | reverse complement strand
TAAATATAAACTTCTAAAAATTATTTTCTGTGTCTACTTAACAGGTCCGCTGCAATTTTCAGTGAAAAATGCCCATATTTTTAGTCGTAAACATGCCGTTTGCACCTCAAAAACACGCCACTTATAGCCTGTTATCTCCTGTTTTGTACGATTATTTTATGCACACAATAGACTAAAACATACGTAATTCGCAGAATATAAGCATTTTAATTTTGCACACGAATCCTTGCGATATTTGCGTCCATGACATTTTTATTTCAAAAAAGTGCCCTTCTCAGAGCGTTAACTGGTGTAATTTCAATAAATTGAACATCGCTATTTTTGCATAAATATTCAGTTTTGCGAGTGTTATTCTTTATTGTAAGTTTGCTTATTTGATTTAAAATAGCTACATTTGCAGATGATTTAGAAATAATAAATTCAAATTAAAACAATTAGATAAAAACACTAAGAGAACAAAGAAAATTAAATAACATATTAACAAAGCATTAGCTATTATTTCGCGTTCAAAAGAAAAAGCCTCAGAAACTGATTTCTTTAAATCGGAATATATTAATGTTCACGGAATGTCTTTGAATGACAATCCCATCTCATCCGTATATGATAATGCTTGCACCTGAATAGGTGTAGGCTTTCTCCTACGGATGAGACGGGGTTCATCTGAGGCTCCCCGTGAACGCGAATGGAAAGGTCTGCACCTTTCTTTTATAGTTCCGCAGATAGTGATTGGTAGCACAATGCACTAATACCTAATCACTATGGCAGGAAATAAAAGCTTGCAGGCTGCAAACAAAGCCAAGAAAGACGAGTTTTACACCCAGCTTGTCGATATAGAAAACGAACTGCGACATTACACAGAGCATTTCCGTGGCAAGACGGTGTTGTGTAATTGCGATGACCCACGGGTGAGCAACTTTTTCCATTATTTTGCTTATAACTTTGAAAGGCTTGGACTTAAGAGGCTTATAACCACTTGTTATAAGAATCAAGATGTAGATTTGTTTAGTCTGAACGAGTCTGACAAAGCCGTCTATTTGGTTTATGATGGAGACAAAAACGGAAACTATATACCAGATCCAGAGGAAATAGGTATAAAAGAACTGAAAGGCGATGGCGATTTCCGTAGTCATGAATGTATACACCTACTAAAACAAGCTGATATTGTAGTTACTAATCCACCGTTTTCTTTATTCCGTGAGTATGTGGCACAGCTTGTAAAATATGACAAGAAGTTTATAATTGTAGGAAATCAAAACGCTATTACTTATAAAGAGATATTTTCTCTTTTAAAAGAAAATAAAATGTGGCTTGGTTTTAAATCAGGGGATATGGCTTTTAGAGTGCCAGAGTATTATGAGCCAAAAGCCACACGCTATTGGGTTGATGATAACGGGAAAAAGTGGAGAAGCCTCGGTAATATATGTTGGTTTACAAACCTTGACCATGCAAAAAGACATGAAGAGTTGATTCTATATAAAAGGTACAACGAAGAAGAATATCCTAAATATGACAACTATGATGCAATAAACGTAAACAAAACATCTGATATTCCTTGTGATTACGATGGTGTTATGGGTGTGCCAATCACGTTTCTTGATAAATATAATCCAGAACAATTTGAAATATTAGGTATTACGGATAGGCAAAACACTTCTGGATTAAGAATAAAGAAATATACAAAAGATGACGATTCTAAGTTTAATGACCTTAATGCACGTAGTGTATTAAAGATAGGTAGTGTTTATAAACCATTGTATGCAAGATTACTAATCAAGCGCAAATAATTATGAAAATAGAACTTAAAGAAATAACTATCCGTGAATTAGCAGACGGATATGTAGACAATGCCGAAGGTGGAGTAGTGGGTTATGGTGGTAAGTTAGACATTCGCCCTGCTTATCAGCGAGAGTTTGTATATAATAATGAGAAGAGAAATGCCGTTATAGAAACCGTTAGAAAGAACTTTCCGTTGAACGTAATGTATTGGGCAAGGCGTGATGACGGTACATTTGAAGTGATAGACGGTCAGCAACGCACCATTTCTATATGCCAATATGTAAAGGGAGACTATAGCGTAAAGATAGATAACGACCTCTTGAATTTCTTTAATCTTACTACTGACCGACGCGAACAGATATTGAATTACAAACTTATGGTGTATTTCTGTGAGGGTACAGATTCAGAGAAACTGGAGTGGTTCCGCACAATCAATATCGCTGGCGAGCAACTTACAGACCAGGAACTGCGCAATGCCGTTTATTCAGGCTCATGGGTAACAGACGCAAAACGATATTTCAGCAAGACTGGTTGTGCTGCTTATCAGATAGGAAGCGACTATCTTACAGGTTCGCCTATACGTCAAGACTATTTGGAAACTGCAATCAAGTGGATATCAAAAGACAGAATTGCGGAATATATGTCACAACACCAGCATGACCCAAACGCATCAAAGCTATGGCGATATTTCCAAGACGTGATAACATGGGTAGAATCAACGTTCCCTGTAAAGCGTAAAAACATAATGAAAGGCGTGGCATGGGGAACTCTTTACAATGATTACAAAGACGAGGATTATGATACAAACGCTTTGGAAGAAAAGATAAAACAGCTTGTTCTCGATGATGATGTCACCAACAAGAAGGGCATTTACCAGTATCTGCTGAAAGGAGATGAGCGTTATCTTTCTATTCGCTCGTTTACGGAAAAGCAGAAGATAGAGGCTTACGAACGGCAGGATGGAATATGCCCGAATTGCAACGAGCATTACGAACTGAATGAAATGGAAGCTGACCATATAACGCCTTGGTCGCAGGGAGGCAAGACTTTATCTGATAATTGCCAGATGCTTTGCAAGGAATGTAACAGAAGGAAATCGGATAAGTAAAACATTGTTTATATTACATTCACATTAAAAGTGAAACTTAATTGATAAATTTTCTAAGAAAATGTTTGTGTGTTTGAAATAAATGTTATACTTTTGCAGTCGAATAAATAAAACAAAGAATAAGACAATGAACAAGTCATACGCATCTTTTTATTACTTTTATTTTTACTTTGCAAGGAATTGTGAAGCGGGAAGTTGCGTGTAGAGTTCAACTTATGACAGACAATCTTAAATAAAAGATACAATCAAGTCCCGCTTCACAACAATGAGGCGGGATTTTCAGTATAAGAAAGAATATAAAGTAAAGATGAAAAGAATAGCAATACAAGGCGTTATCGGGTCGTTCCACGACATGGCAGCACATCAGTATTTCAAGGATGAGCAAATACAACTGATATGCTGCGACACGTTTGAACAGCTTTTTGAGAACATAAAGCGCGACCCGACGGTAATAGGAATGCTTGCCATAGAGAACACAATAGCAGGTTCGCTGCTGCATAACTATGAACTTCTGCGCGATTCAGGCACTACAATAGTAGGAGAACATAAGCTGCACATAGAGCATAGCATCTGTTGCTTGCCTGAAGACACATGGGAAACGGTAAAGGAAGTGCATTCACACCCTGTAGCTCTCATGCAGTGCCGTGGGTTCCTTGCCAATCACCCTGACTTGAAAGCCGTAGAAGCACCCGATACAGCAGGTTCCGCGATGTTCATATCAGAGAAACAATGCAGAGGTTGGGCTGCTATATGCAGTGCAGATGCAGCAAAACACTATGGCATGAAGGTGCTTCAGAACTCGATAGAAGACAACAAGCATAACTTTACACGATTCCTTGTCGTGAGCAACCCTAACAAAGCCGACTTCATTCGCCCGCTTGAAAAAACAAACAAGGCAAGCCTTGTCTTTTCTTTGCCTCATGCTGAAGGCAGCCTTTCGCAAGTTCTCAGCATTCTTTCTTTCTACAAGATAAACCTTACCAAGATACAATCACTTCCAATCATCGGTCATGAGTGGGAATATATGTTCTATGTCGATGTGACGTTCGATAGCTTAACACGCTACAGACAGAGCATTGACGCTATCATGCCTTTGACAAAAGAACTTAAAGTATTAGGAGAATATAACGATGACGGACAACAGCCAAAGAATTGAAATAAAGCCTGCGGAAAGGCTTTCAAGCATATCTGAATACTATTTCAGCAGAAAACTGAAAGAGGTAGCCAAGCTTAACGCTGAAGGAAAAGATATTATAAGCCTTGCGATAGGCAGCCCTGACATGCCACCGTCGAAGGCTACGGTAGACAAGCTATGTGAAGTGGCGCGTCAAGACAATGCGCACGGCTATCAGCCAACGATAGGAACAGCGGAACTGAGACAGGCAATGGCAGGTTTCTACAAGCGCTGGTTTGATGTTGACCTTGACGCGAACACAGAGATACAACCTCTTATCGGCAGCAAGGAAGGTATTCTTCACGTAACGCTTGCCTTCGTAAACCCAGGCGAAGAAGTGCTTGTTCCTAACCCCGGCTATCCTACCTACACATCGCTGAGCAAGATTCTCGGCGCAAAGGTAGTTAACTATAATCTTCGTGAAGACAACGGTTGGCAACCAGACTTCGAGGAATTGGAGAAGAAAGACCTTAGTCGCGTGAAGCTGATGTGGACTAATTATCCTAACATGCCTACTGGTGCAAATGCGCAAATGGAAACATACAGAAGGCTTGTTGACTTTGCCCGTCGCCATTCAATAGTGGTTGTCAATGACAATCCGTATTCATTCATTCTCAACGAAGAGCATCTTTCTATACTTCAAGTGCCTGGAGCGAAGGAGTGCTGCATAGAGTTCAACTCCATGAGCAAGAGCCATAACATGCCAGGTTGGCGCGTGGGAATGTGTGCAACAAATCCTCAGTTCATTCAATGGATATTGAAAATAAAGAGCAATATCGACTCAGGAACATTCAGAGGAATACAGCTTGCAGCAGCCGAAGCATATAACAACAGCGAGGAATGGCATCGTCAGGCGAACATAACGACATATAGAAACAGACGTGAAATAGCCGAAAAGATAATGGAAACGCTTGGTTGCACGTTTGATTCCAATCAGGTAGGAATGTTCCTTTGGGGCAAGATTCCTGAGAAATATGCCAATGCCGAAGAGCTTACAGAGCGTGTGCTACATGAAGCAAGGGTGTTTATCACTCCAGGTTTTATCTTCGGAAGCAACGGAGAACGATATATAAGAATATCGCTTTGCGCAAAAGACGACAAGATAAAGGAAGCGTTGGCAAGAATAGAGAAACTATAAAAGGCTGTCTGACCGACAAGAAGCAACGGCTATACCTTATTTATATATGGCAGCAGCCTTATTTATATATAGTAGAAGCATTGGAGTCAGCGTCAGACAAGACACGTAAAGATAAAAACAAATAAAAACAATAATAACTATGGAACTTGAATTACAACCGCTCAATCTTCCGAGCGACAATGAACGACTGACCGTTATCGCAGGTCCATGTTCAGCAGAGACAGAAGAACAGGTTATGACTACGGCTAAGCAACTTGCAGACAAAGGTTGCAAGATATTCCGTGCCGGTGTATGGAAACCGAGAACAAAGCCAGGTGGTTTTGAAGGCAATGGCGAGAAGGCTCTGCCTTGGTTGAAGCGTGTAAAAGAAGAGACAGGCATGCTAATAGCTACTGAAGTGGCTACTCCTGAGCACGTTGACCTTGTGCTGAAATATGGTGTAGACGTGCTTTGGATAGGTGCGCGAACATCTGCTAACCCGTTTGCTATGCAGGCAATAGCAGACAGCCTTGTAGGTATAGATATTCCTGTGCTGGTGAAGAACCCGGTAAACCCTGACCTTGAACTATGGATTGGAGCAATGGAACGTCTTAACCAGGCAGGCATAAAGAAGCTGGCAGCCATTCATCGTGGCTTCTCTAGCTATGACAAGAAGATATACCGCAATCTTCCAATGTGGCAGATACCAATAGAATTGCGCCGTAGAATACCGAGCCTTCCTATCTTCTGTGACCCGAGTCATATAGGTGGCAGACGCGAATTGGTAGCTCCTCTTTGCCAGCAGGCTATGGATTTAGGTCTTAACGGCCTTATCGTAGAGAGCCATTGTGACCCTGATTGCGCATGGAGCGATGCAAAGCAGCAGGTTACTCCAGATGTTTTGAACTACATTCTCAGTCTGCTTGTCATACGCGACGAGACGGTTACTACAGAAGGAATCACCGCTTTGCGCCAGCAGATAGACGAGCTTGACAACCAGCTAATGGATCTTTTGGCTAAGCGTATGCGTGTTTGCCGTGAGATAGGCCAGTACAAGAAAGAGCATAACATGACCGTTCTGCAAACATCACGCTACAACGAGATACTCGACAAGCGTGGCGCACAGGGTGTGTTGTGCGGTATGGATTCAGAGTTTATCAAGACTATCTTCGAGGCAGTGCATGAGGAGTCGGTAAGACAACAGATTGAAATTATCAATAAATAATAGGTTTCGTTGTCGGCTTTTAAATATTTCATAGCAGATTAAATAACATAACAACCATGAGAATATTAGTATTAGGTGCCGGTAAGATGGGGAGCTTTTTCCTTGACTTGCTCAGTTTTGAACACGAAACTGCAGTTTACGAGAAGAATCCCCAGCGTTTGCGCTTTACCTACAACACGCTCCGTTTCACGACAATGGAGGAGATAGATGAGTTTAAGCCAGAACTGGTAATCAACGCCGTTACGGTTAAATACACGATACCTGCCTTTGAGGAAGTGTTGCCACATATTCCGTCTGATTGCATCATAAGCGACATATCATCGGTAAAGACAGGTTTGAAGGAGTTTTACGAAAAGAGCAACCACCGTTATGTGTCTACTCACCCTATGTTTGGCCCTACTTTCGCCAATCTTAACCAGCTTAGCCAGGAGAGCGCGATAATAATTAGCGAGGGCGACTATATGGGAAAGATACTCTTCAAAGACCTCTACAGCAAGCTGGGGCTTGGCATTTATGAGTACACGTTTGAGGAACATGACCGCACCGTGGCTTATTCTCTTAGCATACCGTTTGTGAGCACATTCGTGTTTGCTGCAGTCATGAAGCATCAAGATGCTCCTGGAACAACGTTCAAGCGCCACATGAATATAGCAAAAGGTGTGCTTAATGAAGACGACTATCTGCTTCAGGAAGTGCTTTTCAATCCATATACGTCAGGTCAGGTAGAGAAAATAAGAACAGAGCTGAAGTCTTTGCTTGACATAATCGACAACAAGGATGCTGAAGGCATGAGAGAATATCTCATGAAAATACGCAATAACGTTAGACAAGATATTGAAATCAAGCAGTAAGGCAGATGTATAGACGCCTTGAATGATGATAACGGAAATATCATTTGCGTTGGACATAAACGATAAACGGCATGGTCGCGACTTGTGGCTATGCCGTTTTCTATTGATAAACATATCTTTTCCTGTGCGTAAACATATCTTTTCCTATGC
>JAUNIZ010000003.1:27611-33363 GCA_030523165.1 Prevotellaceae bacterium | reverse complement strand
CAAAGTAATTCAATAGACCTAAACGATAATAAGCATTTGCATTGTCGGGATCAATGCTGATAATTTTCTCATATATTTTGTATGCGCTATAATAACGTTTTGAAGTGTAATAACTTGCTGCTATAGCTCGCAAGACATCTATGTCCTCTCCATCTTCATGTGATATGGAATTTTTTAACTGCACAATTTCATTGTGCTCAATTAACAAAGTATCAGAAAAAGTCTTTCTCGTTTTTCCATCAGTAAAAATCTTCTTCACAACTGTTTGTGTCAGTCCACTGGATTGATTACGATATTTTTTTAAATCAACTTCAGAAACAGGTATGTTTGACGTTATAGAATATTTCTCAAGGCGTATTATTTTCTTTTGGCATGCAAGTTCATAAAATCTGTTAGCATATGTATTAGAAGGTGTTTCTTTTTCACCTGCATATCCCCAATAAAGAAAATCGTTTGGTATAGGTATTCCACTTTTTTCTCTCCCTCGAAAACAATCTTTTATCCTTTCACGAAAATCAAAAGCATACGATTCATTATACACCTCACTCATTCGCTTCATGCTCCCATAAAACTGTTCAACGACAGCGGGCACAGGGCTAGTAAGTGCATAAGATAGTATTGGTACATTGAGCACAAGAATCAATATAACAGTTTTTATCATAAGTTGCTTTAATTATTTATTTTAAAATATCTATACGGTGTTAATCATATAAATCTTCGCCTCGTTTGGGGGTAATAGTAAAAGTCACACCAAAAGAATATGGTTTAAAGGAGCTAATATTTTGTGTATTGTTGTATGGTTTATAATGACATAAATCAACAAAAATTCCACCACTAAACCATGAATAACCACCTACCTTAATAGAATAATGTGATGAAATTCCTTCGCCAAGCACATTTGTTGAATTACTTCCCCATAGACCTTTATAACCAACAGGAATGTCATATCTTGCAGCGGCTTCAAGCTCAACTTTTACCTTGCTTTCTATACCACCAAATGTTAGTAATATCCCAACTCCAGGTTTAAAGTAATTAAACCTCTCTTTTGTGTAATCCTCTGCAGTTGCTAGTTTTTCTTTAAACTGATTAACGCGATAATGCCCAGATGCATATACTCCCCAGTTAAAAGCACCCATTAAGTTAGATTTATAACCTAACTTTATACCTATAAATGTATCATTGAATAGTTCTGATGCAGTTATCCCCATAGGGTTAAGTCCCTGAGTATTTACTGATTCACCATCAACTTTTCCACCATAAATTGTATACACATACGAATTGTCAAACAAAATATCATGAGTTAAATAATTTGCGTAACCAGTGATTAAATTCGAAATTACAAATGTGTAAATATTACTTGAACCTACATCGATTCTATGGTAGAAATGCCTTTGGGCATTTACAGTAGTTGCAAGACACAATGTAAGTGAAATTAAAAATGTTCTAATTTTTATCATTGCCAATAAGTTTATTTAATCTGTTAATTTTTTCTTTTTGCGACACTCTATCAAAAGATGATATTAGCCAACCGCTATTTGTCCCCTTGCGGCTATATTCATCAATCGTTATTACATAACCTGGTATATCAAAATAATAAAACGTTTGCTTTTCAACCAAGTCAAATGACATCTCTTTAGTTCTAATTAAAGTAAAGAATACAGAAAGAGGATCTATCTTACATCCATGCCCTCTATAGCCAAAGGCATTGTTAGGATTGGCGTTAAGATAATTGTCTAATCCCATAAAATGGATTTCGTGTTCTGCAGGACTAATTGCATAGTATTTCTCAGTGTTGTATAAACCGAGTTCATTTAGCCCCCTTACACCTACAATTGCCCACCGATATCGCCCTTCTTTGTATTCTTCGCTTTGAAGAATAAGCGTCAAGTTCTTTTCTTTGCCTATAAATTTCATACGACAAACACATTCTGCTAACAAACCTGCATTTGAGATTCTGAATTTAACATTGTTTACAAGCACCGAATCGATAAATTCGTTTATTCTATTTGTAAATTGCTCACGACTGGCATTACCTTTATTTATCTGAAAATTGAAAAGACTAATAAGGTTATTACGGCGTGAGTTTTTATCATTTTCTATACCAGGTTTGCTTTCTATCCCATTAAACCGAGACATAAATTCTTCCAAGCTCTTAACTTCAGCTCTAAAATCAGAAGACAAAGTCATGGATGGAATATTTTGAGCCTGAATGTGGGAGTACGGCACAATAATACAACATAGTAATAACAATATATAGATATTCATAGATTCATCTTTTAATTATATGTGACATTTTTATACTCAATAAAGTTTTGTGCTAATTGCATAAACGTCACCCAATTTTGCATCCCATATGATTCCATCAGATGTATTAATAGGGTTAATGTCAACCACATACTTTTTATTGGAAGTTTTATTATTGGTAAAAATTCCATTCTCGCCAAGAGTAAATCTTTGCAAATGTATAACAGCTTTATAATGTATAGAATCTACTTTATAAATGTTATCTATTATTTCTACATCTACAGATTGTATCTCTACTACACCGTATCTACGACTGTTGTTGTACAGATTATTTAGAAATCTTGCCATACTTATCACCTCCGTCTTTTGGCGATTTGCATGGAAAAAATGCATCCTGACAGGGTTTAGTTGTTCCTTTTCACCATATTCGTTTTCAACTGAATATGCCTCACCTTTTCCTCTAAACAAGGCTAAGGCTGATTTTATTGTACTCTGACGCTGAGCGCCTGACAAATCTGTATTTACTATACCGGAAAGATATTGCCGGAACTCTCCAACTTTCATCTTTGCACGCTCAAGGAGTTCCTGCTTATCTTCTATAAGAAATGAGTCTTGGGCGAAAATACTAACAGGCAAAAGACAAAATGTTATAATAACTAACGTTTTTATCATTGTTTATTTCCTTGTGAAAATATTGTCTATAATACTTTTCATTTAATCAAGTTTAGTGGCAGTAACATAAACGTCACCCAATTTTGCATCCCAGACAGTTCCCACAGGAGTTTCAATGGCATCTATGTGAACTATTACTTTTTTACTTGTAACTTCTGGTCCATAGACAAACACTCCGTCTTTTGTTTTTGCAGCATACCTTTGACAAAAATATGCAACAGCTTGATAACGTCCATCACCAACCTTATAAATATTATCCACTCTTACAGCATCTGCAGATTCTATTTCAACTACACCATATTTATGAATATTGTTATACTGATTATTTAGATATCTTGTCATACGTAGCCACCGCGTTTTTTTGTTATATACATTTGACAATTGCATTCTGACAGGGTTTCGTCGTTCCATTTCACCATCATCATTTTTAACTGAATATGCATTACCTTTTCCTATAAACAAGGCTAAGGCTGATTTTATAGAACTCTGGCGCTGAGTCTCCGACAATTTTGTATTTACTATGTCTTTAAGATATTGTTGGAACTCTTCGACCTTCATTTTCACACGTTCTTGGAGCTCTTTCTTATCTTCTTGTGTTAAATCGTTTTGCTGTGCAAAAGTACTTACTGCGCAAAGACAGCAGAGCACTAAAAATATAATTCTAAAAGTTTTCATTATTTCTATATTATTTAATATCTAACCTCGTGGACTGTAATAAGACTATTTTTACCAGTGTTGTCACCTTCAATTACATTTACTTGCTTGATGTTGTCAGACAAAGCCAAACGGCGTAAAAAGTCTGAAACATCTTCATACATAATCTTCGAAGTTCCATTTCGTCCCACCGTTATTACATGTGCATCGTCTGAGAAATACTTCATTTGAATTTCCGAAATTTTACCCAAGCGCACGTCTTTTGATAAATTCTTGGTGACGAGTATTTGCAAAGCACTAAACAAGTTGGTAGTGTTTCCTTTATTATTGTCCTTACCTCTATTGCTATTTTCGCCAGTAGAATCATTTGTTTTTACAATATAATATGGCTCTTGTTTTGCTCCTCCAGGCAGGGTGTTACACGCTAATGTTTTGTCATGTGTCATCTCACAAACAGTATTCCAATCAGCATTCAATTTGCCCATTCCCACAGCATCTAACACATCGAGAAGATAATTTGTAAATAATCCACCATTATTACTACACCATGAATATTGACCTAATTTGCTACTTGTCATCATTATTTTCCCTTTTGAGTCCAAAAAAAGTTTTTTAAAAGCCGCTGAATTATAATCACTTTGCATAGTTGGGCCTGTTGACTGAGCGTATAAAGGCTTTACAGATACACCTGTTTCTTCCATATTACAGCAATTTGTGAGAATGATACGCAATTTGGGTTGTTTTGCAGAAAGTAATCTTTCCACAGATGCCACAGGCATGTAAAGTGACTCAATATTAGTATTCATACACATCTGAGGCCAAGGATCATTAGTGTTGTTCATCGCATGTGTCCCATGTCCCCCATAGAAAAAGATAATCACATCGTCACGTTCAACATCCATATTGTTTATGTAGTTAGTCACATTTTCTCTAGTACAAATTGGACCATCAAACACTTTCTCTTCATATTCGCAATCAAGTGTACTAACAATGATTTGAATGGCGTTTCTCATATTCTTCATATCGGATGACATACCAGTTCCAATCTTGCTATCTATGGTATTACATGCTATAATAGCATGAACTGTCTGAGCGATAGAGATGAATGAATTTCCAACTAAAAATGCTATCGCTAAAGCAAATCTCATAAACATCTTTTTCATTTCTTTTCAGATTTATATTTTGAAATAAAATAATTACAGAATTGCGCAATTAGTTCTCCGTTTGCATACGGGAAATTAAACTGTTTCTTGTCATCAAAAATTACAGTCCAAGTCATATCAGACAACGAAAGTACAACGTGTGCCGTTTCATTTTTCTTGATAAATTCAAATTCAATAAGAGGCATATATGGACTCATTACTATTATACTGTCATTCTTCTCGTAGCTTCGTGATGGCTTAAGAAGAGAATACTGCAAAACAGCTATCTCGCCTTTATCTAGTTTTGCAAGAAGTCTGTCACGAACGAAGTTAGTCTCAATCTCCACTTCGTCTTTACTAATTTTCTCTTTACCGATCAAGTAATAGCAGTTTACCTTTTGAGGCGAAAACAGTACTGTAGTTAGCCGTTTACCCAATTTACTATAGGCAGAAGAATCTGGCAATAACCATTCTGCGCATATTGGTTTCTCACTTGGTTTCTTTCCTCCACTAGCACAGGCATACAGACTTAGGTATGCCATAATGCAGGTAATAAATAATATTCTTTTCATAATGTATATAGTGTTATTTTAGAATTCTTGCGATACAGAAATAAAAATTGTTAATTTGCTGGTTTCTACTTCTTTATATGGATATGTCATACCATCTGGCGTAAAGTCTTTATTAAACATAGAATAGTGACTTAATTCCACGCCTCCAGTTAGAGAACATGTTCCATATAATCGCGCTCCTACAGCGAATGTAGAAATCATACCACTATTAAATTGGTCTTTATCACTATCGAATGGGGCGGAACAATTAAAGTAATAATTATAACTTGTACCTACTTCTAGAATTGGGCTCCAACCCTTATCCTCTAACATGTTAATAAATGGCGTTACTCTAATTCCTATTTCTGGTTGAATGCTATGAATTTTGTATTTCTCCCAAGAATTTATATTTGAATCAAACTGCGCTTTAAACTTATTAAATTGATAGGCAAAAGATACATAAATACCAAATGGAGACAATTCGGGTTG
>JAUNIZ010000003.1:16196-27601 GCA_030523165.1 Prevotellaceae bacterium | reverse complement strand
GCCAGCCAAATTTTAAACCATACTGCACATTACTGAACATATCCTTACTTTTAAAGCCCCAATAGTTTCCATCGTCTATTTTGATTTTTTCTCCCGCATTCTTAATTTTGAAAATCTCATAGCGTAAATTACCACAACTACCACCTTCATCACCTGCAATCAAATCGTTGATAGCATTTGCGGGAATCTGTAGATATACACTTGACCATATATTGGTTGATCCCCCATAGATATTAAAAAAGAAATCCCGTTGGGCAATAGCTGTTGCTGGTCGAACAAAGGGCAACAAGCACAAAAATGCAAAAATTAATTTTCTCATTGTATCTTCGTTTTTTATGTTTTACATTAATGATTGTATTTATACATAAGTAACCTCATTAGCTGTATTATTTGATTACTGGGCATGATAGAATGCTTCGCAATTATTGCTGATTAAATAATTTTATGCTTTCTTTTCGCATCCGTATGTTGTGCGTAGCGCACCTATGAGTTTTTCTTTTTTCTAAAGATGGAGCGTTTGATGATGGCACGTTTCTAGTGTACACCCCTGTTTGTGAGTTCTCTGTCAAATCTGACTTCTGAACTTCGGGGAGGGCATCAACGTTAAGGCCGATGCAAGGAGGGGTAATGCCACCTCCGTTTGTGATCACATCATTAAATGTTTTCATATCAGTTTAAACTTATTCTAGACAGAACTCTGTTTAGGACATAAAAAAAAGCGTGAGATCCCGTTACTTATCTCACTCTTCAGGCCATCGAACTTGCCCCATCGTAAAGATAAGCAACTTCGAAGCCCACGCCGATATGAAAATATACTGTTACCCTAATCACTATAATGTAAACACCGTTCTAAGCCAAATATGACGAAGAACTGGTTTACAAAAAGTTAAAAAGGGCTGATATAATCATACCCGGGACATCTACAGTTGCCCCACTTCCACGATGTTTCTTCAAGTGTTCGATGTTTGAAGAGTAGAAGAGAAGCGCCGTGTAAACGCCTTCAATATGTCTGGACTACTTTTCCCACCCAAAGCCCGCTTCACACAGATTAGCCTATTATGACTTCACCATGTTCCGCCCGGCGTAGGCTGTCTGTCCTCTTGACCATTAAGAAAGCATTCTAAAAAGTCTGTAGGAGGACTTGCAATTATAGTCCGATTGCAAATTTATGAAAAAATCTAATTAATAAAGAAAAAAGAAAGAATTAATTTCGCATTCCCATGAATTTTATCGAATTTGAAGCACAAAAATCATGTTTTTGTAAACCTAAAGTTAACTGTCTCTATACTTTTGCTTTGAATAATGCGTAACGGATTACATACTTCAAATACTGTTATGTATGAACAAAAGTATGATGAGCGGTAAAGACACCATCATTAAGGGTGTGTGACTTTGTTCAATGGCGTTTACTGTTCCTTTGGAATTGGGATAATTCGTACAATTGGCGATTTATGTAAATTCAAAATAGGTGTTTTAGAGACCTTATTTATATCACAGGAAATCAGAAAGAGACTGAAAGATTTTGTTTACGCATTGTTTACGCAAAGGCATGAAAAAAGGAGCTACTTTTTCTGTAACTCCTTGATTTTCAGTGTGGGCCATCTAGGGCTTGAACCTAGGACCTCCAGATTATGAGTCTGTATGTAACATATTTCATGAAATCTCAAATAATGCTAAATGTCGATAAATAAAGGAGTTACGACAATACAACATTGTGATATATTTCGTAATTTTGCAGCAGTTTTCAAATTTGAATTTCACGCGAATTTCACGCATTGCGTCCTGAAACGCTAGTGTTTATAGTAATTTTCGAAAAATATGGCTAACATGAATTTCACGGATCAGTCTAAAAATGGCAGATCATACGGCAACAGAGGTGATTCGAGCCTCGACAAGTTCAATTCTTCCAATGGTCAGGTATATGGAACACTGACGATTGACACAAGACGGCAAATAGAGGGTGACCTTTATCCTGTCGCTGTCCGTGTTGCTTATGACCAGAAGAACGTCTATCTTCGCATAGGCAAAAGATACACCAAGGAGGATTGGATGGATCTATGTGAGTGCGAGAAGCAGGCGCGCAACAAGAGGGCTGCAGAGAGAAAGGAATTGAAGTTTCATCTGGAGAGAATAGCCAACATCGTAAATCAGTTGATTGCAGAAAACAACTTTAGCCTTAAAAGACTAAAGCAAATGCACGAGGGAAAACAAGTAGAAGAGGGTTCCATTTATTCTGTTTGGAGAGAATATATTAGTGAAAAGCGTGAGGATGGTAAGGCAGGCTCTGCTCGTTGTAGCGATGACATCCTAAAGAGATTCGAGCGAGACATGGGTTCTGACATTACATTCGCAGATATCTCTCACAAGCTGATTCTTGATTGGGTGAAAGTAATGAAGAAAAACGAGTTGAGCATGACTTCCATCGGAATAGCAATGCGTACATTCCGTACAATAGTTAATATCTGCATTGATCGTGGATTGGTCAAAGGCAACACCAAAGAAATGTTCAAAGATACGGGCTATAATAAATCATGCAGCAGGAAGCATGAGTTCCTTGACGTTGAAACCATGAAGCGGCTATATGACTTTTGGGAGAAGAACGAGGCTTTGGATAAGGATGGTCATGAGCTATTCACACTTAAGGAGAAGAATGCCATCTTCCGTTATTTAGGTCTGTTCCTCTATATGTATCTTGGTGATGGTCAGAACTTGGCAGACACGTTGCGCCTTACCTATGATGATTGGTATTTTTCGACTCATGGCAAGCAGCTTCGTTTCTACAGACACAAGACAAGAGACCGTAACGAGAGTGCCAGCGAGGTTATCTACCCAATTACTCCAGAACTGCAGAAGATTATGGATAAGTATGCTAATGAGCCAAAGTTAGGAAGACGTGTATTCCCTATCATGAGCGAACTAATTACTCCTGAGCAGGAAGTATGGGTGGTTCAGCGATACAACCGATATATTCGTGAGCATATGGCAAAGGTTGCCAAAATGCTCAATATGGAACAATGTCCTACTTCAACCTGGGCACGACATAGTTTTGCCACCAATTTGAACAACTCTGGTAACGTACCTTATAAATATATAAGCGACAGCATGGGACATAGTGGCAACAGTGACATCACCTCTAACTATATCGGTGCCTATCCTTTGGAAAAGATGTTAGAGTACAACTGGTACCTGCTGAACACAAAACCTAAGGAAGTCCAAGCTTCGGATAAGGTAGAAGCTATTCGTGAACTGATGAAGGGAATGAGTAAGGAAGAACGAAAGGCATTGCTGTCATCATTGTGATATTTATATCAGAGAAATTTCGTAATAATTTTAATTATACATATCTAGTTATGGCAAAGGAAAACAATTCAGATACATTTGAGGTCACAAATTGTGACCACAAAGATGAAAAGGAGATAGACAACAATTCACTTGTTCCTACTAGTGAGTCTATCCAAAATTATATTCACATCGTCAGAGGGCAACAAATCATACTTGACCGTGATTTAGCAAGAATCTATCAGGTGGAGACATCTCAGATGAACAGACAAGTAAAGCGCAACATAGAGCGTTTTCCTGAAGATTTCATGTTTCAACTAACGAAGGAAGAAGCGTTTGCTTTGAAATGCCAAAATGGCACTTCAAATAGAGGTGGTGATAGAAGAGCTTTGCCACATGCCTTCACAGAACAAGGAATTTCGATGTTGGCTGGTCTGTTAAGGAGTGATGTTGCCATCCAAGCAAACATAGCCATTATGCGGGCCTTCGTTGCTATGCGTCGATTTCTCACTGCCAATGCTGGCATGTTTCAACGTATCGAGCAATTGGAGCAACATCAGATGCTGACCGACCAGAAGGTGGAACAAGTACTGCAACGTATGGATGAACTGTCACCGACGGTTACTCCAGAGCAGATATTCGCAACTGGTTGCGTATGGGATGCCTGGAGCTATGTCTCTCAACTGGTACGTAGCGCCAAGCAGCGTATCATCCTCATTGACAACTTTGTGGATGAACGAGTACTGACATTGCTCACTAAACGAGGTGCAGGTGTGTCGGCAACCATCCATTCACGCTATACTGAGCAGTTCAAGTTGGATCTTGACAAACACAATGAGCAATACGAGCCTATTATATTCACCCAACTCTCCCATAAGTCACATGACCGATTTCTTATCATTGACGATGAAGTCTACCTAATGGGAGCCAGCGTCAAGGATATGGGTACAAGCCTTTGTGCTATCACCAAGATGGAGATGTCCCCTGAGACCATTTTAACCTTATTATAATAGCAGTAATATGAAAGATGAATCATTAAAAGAATGGTATAACGATAATAAGGTTGTGGTTGACCGAATCATCAATGACCTTAGAAAGACATCGTGCGCAGGCATGATGCACATCTATGGCTATACATCAGAGCTCATGAAACTGGAGTATGTTGTGAGCCAAAAGGATTTTCCTATGCTGTTCAGCAACAATTACACCAGAGTAGGGAACACCCTCGGTGGTGTCATGGCTCTGCTTCTCAACGAATGGAATCTGAATATTGGTCGAGAACGGTTAAAGAAGTCGCTGACTTACTGGATGCTCTATGGTGACATGTATGAGACTTTTGTATCAAAGATTATAATCAGAGCAAATGAAACTCAAGAGCGAGTAGGACAAAAAGGATGGCAGGAACTGAAGAATCGACTCATATCTACTAGCATTCAGAATGGAATCAGAACACAGGAGGAATGGGATAGATTCTTTCAGGATGATGAGATCATTCAGAACGAACAACTATGCGAAGAAACTATTGCAGAAATCCATCCTACTAAACAAATGCCCATAGAACTCCAATCGGAAGAAGCTCAAATATATCTTAGCCGAGCCATAGAGTTGGAATTATGTGACAGAGACTACCATTGGCTCAAGTCGAAAACTTTACTTGCGTACTATGCAGAAATAGTAAGTGACAAATTGGGGTTGTCTAAGGCCGAGCAAAACAACGTAAAGAAGGTTAGTTGGAAACCTTTTGAGAGTCTTTTCGGTGTTTCGGGCCTCTCTAGTGATAGAAATATGTACAGAAACAAAACAGGTGTGTTACCTAAAGGATCTGAAATAGTTGATTCAATCTTCAAATAACTTCGCATTACAAGACAGAAGAACCTTCTATTTTAACCACTTTCTATAATCTGAACAGGAACGAGAATGGTAGAATACTAGTGGAAGAAGTAGCCAACAGGGTAAATAGTACCCTCGAAAAGTACCCTGTAAACGAAAATAGTACCCTGTAAAACGAAGAAAGTTCGGTCGAAAAGTTCGGTGATTCACAAAAAACTTCGGTGAAGCCAAAACGATTAGGACGAACAGCGCAAAGCATTCTTGACCTTATTATTTCTGACGGTTCTATATCCCAAGATAAGATGGCTGAAAAAAAATAGGAGTTATTAAACGTGCCATTGAAATGCAAATCGCAAATCTAAAAGCAAAAGGATTGCTTATCAGAGAAGGAGCTGATCATGGCATAAACCCTACAACGCAAAAAGCGTGCAACTCGTTGAGCTGCACGCTTTTGCTTATTGTTTATTGTCTGTTTACTTGCGGTATCACTTTACGACAATATAACATAGCTCTTGTGATTTGGTCAACATGGGGTTTTATGCCCATTTCATCGGGGTTTTAATACTCCTTCCCTCCTTTTGAAGGAAGGATTTCCCATACCTAAATAGTATCCATGTGGTATCCATGTGGAAATGATACCATGAACTTTCATGATACCTTTGCGGCATAATTTGAAATTTTTATATATGGCACATGAAGTCATTATGCTGCAAAAAGAAGATCTCATGGAGGTCGTTGCAGAAATCGTTGAGTCCTTGTTTGGTGACAGACTTCCTCAGAAGCAAGACACAGAAAAGGACGAGTATTTAACCCGTGAAGAAGCATGCGCTCGCCTGCACGTAACTTACTCTACCATATGGAGAATGGCAGAAAGGGGTGTGCTTCATGTTCATAAACTAGGTCGTCGGAACCTATACTCAAAGAAAGAGATCGATGAGCTGATTGCCCATGGCGCACCTTTAGAATCATCTTCTAAGTAATGGATATGAAAGACGATTGGAAAAAGCAGTTGGTTGTTGACACCAAAGGTTGTATTGTACATTCTATCGGCAATCTACGAGTGATCTTCACCAATGATGAGAATCTGAGCAAAATACGGTATGATACCTTTTGCCAGGATGATGTGTCTTTCACACCCTTGTTCCTTAATGTCAATGGCAACAAGGTTGACGAGGAGTCGGTAGGAAAGATACAAGACCATCTTGAACAGGAGTATAATCTGCGTTTGACACAGAGCAAAGTCTTCGAAATCCTAAAGACTACTGCAACAGAACGAAGTTTTAATCCCGTTCAGGATTTTATCAGACAGGTGGAGTGGGATGGCATACCACGTATTGCCACGTCCCTGATTGACTATCTCGGAGCGGAAGACACGCCGCTCGTCATGGAGCAGACCAAGTTATGGTATGTTGGCGCGGTCGCCCGTGCGTTTGAGCCAGGATGCAAGTTCGACAATGTATTGACATTGCCAGGACCTCAGGGTATTGGCAAGAGTACGTTCTTTAAGACGATTGGAGGTGATTGGTTCAGCGACTCTTTCTCATTTGCCAGTGGTGACAAGGAGAAAGTGGAGATCATTACGAATGGCTGGATTATCGAGATCAGCGAGCTCAATGGTATGAAAAGAGCCAATGATGCCGAAGCAGCCAAGGCCTTCCTAAGTCGTTGCAGTGACTACATGCGGCCTGCCTATGGCCATAAGGTTGTGGAGTTCAAGCGCCACAATGTCTTTGCTGCAACGACGAATGAGACGAACTTCCTACAGGGCGACAACGGCAATCGCCGTTGGTGGATAGTTCCTGTCAATGGCAATGGGCATGTATCGGCATGGCTTTCTGAGCTTAAGGCTGTTGTGCCTCAGTTGTGGGCAGAGGCCTATGCCTATTACAAGCAGGGTATGAAACTCTACTTGCCCCCTGAACTGGAGAACCAGGCAAATGAGGTGCAGATGAATCATTCTAATGTTCTTGTGGATCCGATTCTTGAAGATATCGTGACGTTCCTGGAGCATGAGGTTCCAAAGGCATATGCCACATGGCCAATCCCTACCCGACTGGCTTATCAGAAAGGATGCCTGACAGGTTCTGATTCCTACCCTGAGGAAACTCTCAATATGGTGTGTGCAAGACAGATCATTGAAGAACTGCCCAACGAACTGATTCGCAAGAATCCTGCCAAGTACACATCACAGTACATCAACCGACTCATGTCGTTTGTGGATGGTTGGGAACGCAGTGCTCAGGAGAAGGTAAAAGGGCTGCACCCTGCATACTGTGACGGCTCAGGTCGTGCAAAGCACCCATGGGTAAGGATAGGTCAAGTTCAACAAAAAGAAAAGGAGGGAAGAGAAGAGACTATGTATGACGAATGTCCTTTCTAAGTATTCCCCGTAGGGTTTTATTTTCCCTCCCGTTGTCCCATTGTCCCTAAAATAATGAAGCAAAAAACAAAATTATAACAATAATAAAATGTGTTGATAACTTTCTCAAGCAACTTGGGACAAGCCTCAGGAACTTATGCGTATACGCTAACCCCTCGAATGGGCAGGGGTTAATCACTATTTAATAACAACAAAACAATTTATCATGTCAGAAAACAAACATCAACTTTCTCAAGAGCAATACGAGTCTATGCTGGCTCATGTTGCTGAACTTGGAGTCCATCGTGTCCAAACAGGGTTTGGCTGGGACTCCTTGCGTAAAGCTTTCAACGAACTGGCAGAAACTTGCGGTGCTAACAATGGTATCAACCATGAATCGACCATCGGCAGGCGCAAGATTCTTGCACAGGCTGTATGTATCCGGTGCATTAGTCGCCTGTCCCACTCAGAACTACTCAAAGCGGAACAGGAACTCTTCAGCATTGCTGAGGATATTTCCCCAAGGAGGAGAATGCACAGATGAGGTTTCTCTTTACTGAGGAAAAGTCATTCTTAGTGAAAGTGGATAATTTTCAAAAATATTTAATATGGATAAAGACAAAATTCATTATTGCCTCACGCTGTCAGAAGAACAAATGAGTTGGCTACGCAGCAAGAGATACAAGATAGACCGCATGGAATGCTTCATGTCTTTCATAACCCTTGCTGTACATGAGACGAAACTAATACCTATAAGCAAGACCCAACAAGTGGAGATCTTGCCTGGGCAGTTCATGGTTGACAATACCAGACTTTCAAGGTTGTGGGATAAAGACCGCAAGACCGTCCCCAAGCTGTTGGAGGCTATGGAAAGGTTGGACATTTCCTCTTCACAGAAGGTGGGAGATAACCGCATACACACCCTGCATGCCCTGTCGGGTTGGTATGTGAACGGAAGGTTTGTCAAGAACCTCTTTTCCTACAAACGCATTGATGATATTACAGCTGCGTTCCGCATTAACGTTCCTCCTGCCAAGGTTATCACCATCAAGGATGAAGAGAATCATGACAAGAACAGGTAAGTTTCTCTCTTGCATGACTAACTGTTGTCTGTTCCTGAGCATAAATGCCTTTGGGGATATTGTGGGTTAAAAGTGCCGTATTTTTACAGGTACTTTTCGAGAAATCCTTTTGTAGTACAAATCAGGTGCCCCAGATTTAGTACTCCTAAAAGTTTCTCTAACTACTCGCAAGCTCGCAGACTCTGACCATCTTTTCATTTATTTTATTTTCATCCCTTTTATTAAATTCTTGACTATGAGAAAGAAGAACATTACAAAGAAGCCTGAGACCAGGGTTTACTCCTATAGATGCACAGTGGAAGAGCATAACAGAATAAAGGCTCTTGCCAAGGCTTGCGGTCTCAGTATGAACCGATATATGGTTGAGACTGCCTTGAATCATCATCCACGTCAAAGACTGACGAAGGAAGAAGTCGATGCCCTTAACTCCCTATTAACGGCGAGGGCGGATCTGATAAAAATCAGCAATGCTCTCCGTAAGAAAACGGACGAGGAAAAGGCAAAGTACTTCAGGAGTGAGAAATTCATGCGATGGTGGATTGATGCTGTTGCTGAGCTTATCCAACATTGGTACAGCATAGAAGAGAACATTACATCAAGTGTACAGACAAAATAAAATGAATCATTATGATTATGCTCGCAAAGGTTGTGCCTTATGGCGGTAATGCCGTGAGGTACGCAATGGAAAAGGAAAAGGCAACCGTGGTCAAGGTAAATCACATGCCTGAGGATCTTGACGCTGCTTCCATTTGGTATATGATGAAACATCACTGTCAGTTGTACGAAGGTGACAGGACAGTGGGCAGGAAGTTGGAAAGGTTCATGACTCAATTCGTAATTTCCCCATCAAAGGAAGAGTCAGACAACTTCACGATGGATGATTGGGCAGACCTTCAGGATGAAGCACTGGACGTTCTTGATTCTGTCGGACTCATACCCAAGGGGATGAAGAAGGAAGTCAATACCAATTTCCGTAATTCTATGAATGTAGGTGCTTTGCATCGAGACTCCAAATCAGGAACGCTCCACCTTCATCTTGACTGTTGTCGTGTCGATATGGATGGCAAGACTAATGATGTCCATGATATTCACGAACGTGCAATGAAGGCTGCGGAAATCATCAACATGAGACATGGGTGGAAACAACCCAAGGAGATTCGGGAAATGCGCAAGAAGGATATTGCGGATTTCTGCGAATACACCCTCAAGCACATGGATATGTTTGACGTTGACAGATTCTTCCGGCAGCTGAGTTTCAATGGCTACGAAGTGAATCCAAGATATGACAGGCAGAACAAGCTTGTAGGCTACACTGTCGGCAAGAATGCTTCTGTATTCAAGGCTTCTGAGATAGGCCGAAGATACATGGTATCACAGCTTGAAACCACATGGAAGAAACTCCATCCAACACCTGTTCAGGTCAAGATGAAACCTGCTGCACAGGTCGTTACTCCTACGTCTCGACCTGTCAGTTCTGTAGTTCGGACTCCTAACTATAATCAGCCCAAGGTTCAGCCAAAGCCTACACCTGTCAACACAGAATTCAGCATTGACACTGGCGATGGGGTCAAGAAGGTCAGTATTCCAAACTCAATCAAAGAAGTGTTCTTCAACGAGGCTCAGATACCTGAGGACAATAGCCTTGCTACTGCCGAGAACGTGGCTCATGTTGCCATGTTACTCTTTGCAGGCTATGTTGATGCAGCGACTTCCATGTCCGAATCTTGTGGCGGTGGTGGCGGTTCGCTACAGTCAGGATGGGGCAAGAAAGATGACGAGGACGATTTGGAGTATGCGCTTCGTTGTATTCAGATGTCTCACTCTATGTGCAAGCCAAAGGCACGTCGCCGTAATTTCCACCGTTAATCAATTCACATATCAATGATACATAAAAGAAGAAACAAAGAGGACAAGCCCGACTTCGAGTACATGATGAACGAGGTCGAAGAGGACATTGAAGGTCAGCAAATCGAACAGAGCATTGTTGGTCGTGTTCCAGAACTGAAACAGTTGAATGAAAACATTGAGAAGGCAACAACGCTTCTTGTCAATGCCATGCTTCTACATGAAACTTCCGTTCATGATTACCGTCGTGAAGAGGTCAGACTGAATGGGATCGTTGCAGACATCAGCCGTAAGGTTGATTCAATCAACGATACTATCAACAAATTGGTGAAGGATGCACATGATAACTTGAAGGTTTCGGTCAAAGTATCAGATGCAGACTGGAAGAAGATACAAGACACGTTTGACAAGGAACATACCCTGCAGACGCAACGAGAGCAGAAGCATATTCGTGAGGTCGATGATATGTTTATTGCTGAACGCAAAAGATCAAGGGCTAGATACAAAGAATATGATGGAACATATCTCGGACACTATGCCCAATGGTTCTTCTGGTTTTTCTTCTCTATGGGACTTATGATATTTGGGAGTGTAATCATCATGACCATAGGCAAACATTTCCACTGGTTTTGATCGTCTGTTGCTCACATTATGGCTGTTGGTACACAATTCTGTGAATGATTAACCCGTTGATGTTTGGCATTTCTGCTACGTTCATAATATGCTTATTTTTATATAAAGCCCTTTTTATACAAAATAGTCTGGAACGGCTATAGTTGAATACAGAGGAGATGAAGAGAACTGAACAGCCAAGAGACCGTTATTACTCTCGCCAATAGAGGACACTCGTTCGGTAACGTACATCCGCTTATCGCTGTGCCTCTACAAATCTACTATCATGTATTGCCTTACGTCCATATATCTTTTGGGATAAGCCAATTATTCATTTTATCAAAGTGCGAAGACCACAAGAACAGTCCGAAAATGACCGCAAAAACGACCGCGATGAC
>JAUNIZ010000003.1:0-16186 GCA_030523165.1 Prevotellaceae bacterium | reverse complement strand
AACCACGGGCCCAACCCAAAAACACCTCCCCCAAACGCCCCCAAAACCCCCCCGCGAGCACCCCAAACCCCCCCGCAAAAACGACCGCAACGACCGATATTTATGAGTAAAGTTCTTTTTCGCCTTTTTCGGTTATTAGCCATTTTTTGCCATTCAATGATTTTACTATAAGTTCATCTTTTGCCATATTGACAAGTAGGCGACCTATTTTTCGTAGTTTTTCATTTCGAGTGTTATTTGCAGGAAAAACATGTTGTAGACTATCATAAGCATCTTTTCGCATAAATCCCATTTCACCTGCATTATGTGCCAATTGAAGTAATAGTTTTTGAATGCTATTTTCAGCAAGCCCTTTTTCCTTAGTGTAATGACCTATCTGCTTAGTCAGCTTAGCAACTTTTAGTGATATAGTATAATGAGGAGCTCGCCCTTCTATTAAACCTTTTCCAAGAAGTAGTTTAGCTGCCTCCTTTGTGATTGGACGATATTTCTGTACAGCATCCAGCCATAGGCATTCTTTAAGTGACAGTGACTGGTTACTCTTAAGCAAATTGGTGTATTTTTCATCAATCATCTTACCATAAATTGTTACGCCGACTGTACGATGCTCGTTGTCGATGTCATAATCAGGCATAGGGAAAAAGCGGTTACGTTGTTCCGTGTAAATCTTCTTTATTCCACGACCCACAGTGTCAATCATATTAAAGTTGACCATACCTCGGCAGAGGCACTCATTGCGATAGTGGAATTGTGGACCTTTATGCTCCAAGGCATTCTCTATTGTGCCAGGAATGAAACTTCCTCCATTGCCATAGTATAAAGTGCTTGGCCCTTCCACAAAAACAATGCGTTGCTGTAAGGTGTAGTCTTGATGGGCTATTGCGTTATGTAATGCCTCACGAATAGTGTATTCGTCATACTGTTTCATTGTATCTGGAAATAGTGTTCCCCCAGGCAGCTCACGCATAGTCTTGTTACGAATCTTACTCAACACCTTATCAACTGTTAAGATGAAAGGTATTGAAAAGTGCTCATAGTCTTGAACTATACCTTCTTCGTCTTCCCATGTCCAAGTGATTTGAGCCACAGCTGGGTGAATTTTTTGAATGGAAAGAGGTTTGCCTAACAACAAAATAGCTGCACGGGTTAATTGACCGTCTCGCATCATCATGCTGTGTGCCAAGAACTCTTCGGTAGTCCAAGTGTCAATCTCGGCAGATGGTATACTTGAAGAGCGGACTTTTTTGAACATGACTTTTGCTGTTGCAATAGCAAGTTCGTCTAAATCATCTATGGTTGCATTAGGTACAAGTTGAGCTGTCCAGTCTGGTATAGGGGGCTGCTGTCGAATCGTATCTTGTTTGGCTTGGTTAAGTGGTTTCAAACTTTCACCATCACGACCATAAGCCACGCCTTTCCAATGCATCACGATGTTTCGTGGTGATGCAGGAACTTGAAACAATAATACTCGTTTGCCTTCTACCTCGATAGGTATAATATCTCTAAAAATGAGATTGTCTGTTGTATGTTGAGACATATCTTGTTTCAGACGGTTGAGTGCTACTTCGCCATCTTTGAAGCTTGTGCCAATGATTTGATGTTTCTTGTCCCACACACCAAATACAATCCATGCAAACTCATGTTCACGTAAGTTTGCTTCATTGCTTAAAGCCGAGAAATACTTTCCCAACTCATCAATATCAAAGTTGGTCTCTGCTTTTTTGAACTCTACGACCTCATTTTCTGAATGCTCCCAGAGTTTGTTGAATATGTCTATATATTTTTTCATTTCATCCTTTTCTATATTATCAATTAATATTCTATATTGGCAATAATCGTTTCCTTTTGCATCCGTTTTCTACCGTCGTTCCATTGAACAGCAATTTTGAAATTGCTATTTGGGTTAGATGTCACCAACGTTATAGGTGATTGTACAGTCATTCCTGCTGCAACTGTTTCAAATTTTGCATTATGTATATACAATATATCATCAGAACTTATTTCAATATCTCTGGCTCGCCCTTTCCCAATATTCATAAGAACTAATGTGTATTGGCTACGTTGCTGTCCTTTTGCATTTATCACAATTTGCCGTTTTATGGAGGCTTCAAATGAGGACTTTCTTTTAGCGATGGACGATTTTATAAAGCTAATAATATCTTTTATGATTTCCCACATGGTTCCCATTTCGATGTTCTTTAAGAATTAAATCTTTGCATAAAGATATCAATTTTCTTTATGTCATCAAACTCATATATAGCTTCATTTCCACAAGCATTTAACAAAGTGGAATTAGCTTGCATTTGCAAATATTTTTGGCTATACATATTCGTCAATATAGGGAAAACTTCTATGTAAAAGTTGTGCCCTAATAGCCAAATATTGAAGAAGCCGTATTTCTCCATATCTTCGATTAGTTTATCACTCATGTGGAGAATCGGATTTTTCCTTTCTTCATCTCCAGGGGCTAAGATTACATTGTTGAATGCATAATAAACATGAGGATTACCTATATCATATCTTGCAAAATTACGTACAAAATCAAATTTGGGATTATTCCCATCTTTGGTTAGGAAATGATATTTCTGCAAAAAGATTTCATATAATCCTCTCTTAAATTGCCTTGTAATTTTTTGAGAATTAAAATTATTTTTAATCCTGATTACTCCGGGCTTGTGCCTGTAGCTAAAATATGCAGATGAAAAGTTCTTATATGATTGAGAGTCTAAATTTTGGCTAAACATCCTGAATGCGCCAAATATTTCTTTTAGTGCATGGTCTATACTTGGAACACCAAATTTTCCTTTAGGTGCTGTGCCAAAATAATGATTACAGTCGTCACAAACATCAAAGCCAACTTCTGTACCACCTAAACGTTTTGGCAATATATGCGGTGCTGTTGAAAATGAAACATTGGGTTCCATTTTTCCGCACCAAATACATTGTCCTGTTTCTTTGTATTGTCTCATAGGCATTCTTCTATTTATCAAATCCGAATTTTTTCCACGCTTCCAATACCAGCCGCTTTGTGCGGTACTCGCCGTATTGACGTATTTCGTTATCGCGCAGCACGCGGAAGGTTTCATTGATGCAGCCCTTGCCACATACGTCTTCGGGGGCGAGGATATAGTGGAGGTCTTCTGTGGTGAGACCATAAAGATGGGCGAAGATGGCATCAAGCTCAGCCTGCAGAACGGCACGACGATCGGGATTGAATATCCATGGCTGCTTCTCGCCCAACTGCGGCAACTCCTGCCGTTGCTCCTCAGTCATTTCTTCCCATAGCTCCTCTGCCCAACCGTCGAGATCATGATTGAAATAACATAATTCTGCTACCCGCTTTGCAATCTGCCATTGAATATCAGTTGGTATCTGTTCTGGGGTTAATACGGGCATTTGCTTCATTATGAAAAATGCCATACTTGAATTTCCTACTTTCTGACGAGATATAAAATCAAAGACTAAAGATGAAAGCATGGCAAGAAAATTCGCACTGGGGATAAGGCTTGCTACGCAAGTTCTCTCATTAGTAGCATTCGTGACATCACGAAAAGCAATATAATAACTATGTTTCCATTCCCAAATAATGTTCTCTTTTTTATCTTTCTTTACCATTTTATTTTGAACTTCGGTCTCTTTCACCCAATACCAAGGATGTATTGGTTCAAAAGGATTTTGAAGAGAAGATAGTTCAGTCATTGGAATAGAACTTGGTCTTGATCCTATTGTCGGGAATGTGCCATAATGATGATTGTATAACCAAATATTCTTTCCTTCATACAACGGAACATATAATTGATTATCATAAATGAAATTCCCATTATCGTACCGTGCTCCTTTTTCTGACAATTGCATATAAGTGTTAAACAATCCAGAATCCCCAGACATATGGCATATTGTCCCAAATTTAACGCCCCAAGGATTTTCTCCAGTTTCTTCATTGATTAATATCGGAAATCTCCGATAGATTTTTGCAGTTAACTCAGCATCTTTTGATGTACGAAATATCGGACACAATTTTGTATTCGGATTAAATCGGGAAAAATCACTTGTCTGTAAAGTATAGATACGGCGAGGATCCAGCAGGTGGTCAAGGCGCGTAAGGTAGAAACCTCCGCTAACCGTTCGTGGCTTCTTCTGCGCATTGCCTGCTGTAAGCAGACAAAACTTAAATCGACTATCAATATCAAATAGTTTCTCTCTATTCTCAAAGTCATAAAGAGAAACAAGCCTGTTTTCTTCAATAAGTTTGGAAAAGAATGCCTTATTGCTGTCGTTAACAGCAATACCCGTCGGCAAAACCAAGCCCCATGCCTCTTTAGAGAAATTGAGACATAACTCAGAGAATAATGGAAATAAATTTATATCACCAGTAGCTGTTAATGGGAAACGATTAGAAAATCGTACAAAACGGCTCTCTGATTCAGCTTTCACTAAATCTGTTTTATACTTTATATATAATGCTGGATCGGTTGATGAAAGATCTGTTATAGCCTTTCTACGTTGGGCTGCATTACCCGCATTTACGATATCAGCACGTCCTTGATTTTCAAACCATTTTTTGTTTTCCAGTTTAATAAGATCCCAAGGCGGATTGCCGCACATCACGTCAAAGCCACCATCGTAGGCAAACACTTCAGGAAATTCCACCGCCCAATGGAAGAAGCGGTGAGTATGAGCTGAATCAGCAGCCTCGGCACACAGCTTAGGGGATATGTGTTGAGCAGAAGGTTCATCGTCATTGTCTTCCAAGTATTTTATTTCCTGCAAAGCCTGATATACGGTGCGCGTGTAAGGTATAGCAAAGGCGGTGAATGTACCTGTTTCGTCTACCTCGCTCTGCATGTCGTCGACAGTGAACTGCTTGTAGAAAGCGTATGTATAGATATCGCACGCCCGGCGCAACCACTCCACACGTGGCGATTGCATCAGGTCTTCCCAACGCTGCTGCTTGATAAGCTGTTCGAGCAAGGTGTTTTCAGGCATGGCAGATATTTCCCGGACATGATTGGCCAACCCCACCTGCTCGCTGTCAATGCTCTGGATGGTAAAATCTTGTGTGAAAAGAGTTATAGTAACACCGTTGGTATTGCCACTTTGAACAAGCTGCACATCGCGCAAGGCTTCCTTGTTCAGGTTTACGATTTGTTTCTTTACCTCTTTATCATCATCTTTTGCATGGAACGCCTCTTTTGGTACGCCGTTGAGCAGGGTGTCAAGGTTGGTGATGCCCACCACGGAATTGCCGCAACGGACATGATGATCGAGGAACGAGAGCGGTTTCCCGGCACAGTAGCCCTCAATCCAAAGCACCACTTTGCACAACTCTACAGCATCGGGATTGTAGTCGACGGCATAGACGCAGCGGGATATTACCTCACGCAGCGCCTGACGATAGTCGAGCGAAGCGGGATTGTCCTCACCGGTGCGCAGGGCGCAGACATACCATGCTATGGTACGTGCCATTGCTAGCACGATATGGCCGGAACCACTGGCGGCATCGCACACCTTCATCGAGAGCAACGACTTAATTTTCTCCTCGGTGGTGGCACACTTGGCTATACGAGCCTTAATGACCGGTTCGAGCGTAGTGCGGATAAGGCTCTGCACGAGGTCGGGACGGGTGTAATAAGAGCTTGATGATTTGCGGTCGAGACCTGCTCCGAACGTGAAGCCCCAGTCGGCAGCTGACAAAGCCGGGATGATGACAGCACGCATTTCAAGGATTCCCTCATATACCGAGCCGAATTCTTCCACGTCGAGCGATGAATAGTTTATCTTCACCCGGTTCTGCTTCTCGTCCTTAAACTCATTCAGACAGGCGAAGGCTACCAATAACCGGTCGTTAGAAATCTGGCAACGCCGCAGATACTTAAGTGTATCGGTAGCGAACAGTACGCCTCCAAGAGGCTTTATCAGTAGCGGCGCACCAAAAGTCTCATCCTCAAACAGACGGAAAGAGTCCATAAGTCCCTCCCACAAATCATGGTATCTGTCACTGCGAAGGTAGGAAAGCTCGGACAAGCCACGCAATCGTGAAACAGCATAATACTTTTTGTAGATGTCCTGGCACCTGACCTTTTGGTCGTAGTCGACATCGGAGTCAGGCTCTCCGATGGCATACACCAAATTACGGTCTTCGATGATGAAAAGGAACAGCAGACGGTAGATGAGGTGTATCAGCTCTTTGTTGAGCGTTTGCGCTGTAACTTCACCATTTGCGAACGCCTGACGGAAAGCCTCGTTTCCCGTTCCCTTTCCGCATACCACAGCACGCCCGAGTATCTCCATAGCCTTCTGCACTGCATCGCTCAGTCCCGCACGTATACGGTTGCCGCTTTCAATAGAACGGTTAAACCATTGCTCCATTACACAGGCATCATCGACGCTGTGCATAAAACGTGAAGCGTGTATAATACGGAACAGCAGGCAGAACTCGGCATAGTGACCTTCTTCAACCATGCGTCGAAGGTCGAACTCGATATATGTGAGCTTCACTAATTGCCCAGTGTTGCGGATAAGACGAAGCACCTGTCCGTTGGTAACGATACCATATACATGTTCGGTACTGTTCAGATAGTCGAGCATCGTGGCTTGTGGCGATTTTTGCCGCCGCTCGCCTTTCACACGTAGGTCGAGGGTGCATTTGTCAAGCGTATCCAACGTGACATCACCGGTCTTGTCGCCGACAATGATAATCGGCATATCGTCTAATTCGGGACATAGGTAGGGAATGTCGAACTTTCGCTCACCGGCTTCTACCTGTGAGGCCTGATAGTCCAACTGATAATCGAGACTCGAAAAGAACCGCTCCATCAGGCGGCGAACAGATTTAGTGCCGTATGGATCGCGAAGTAAATTTCGTTGTGCAAATAGCTTCCAGTCATTTCGCAAGCTGCTCCATGTGTTATCAATCTTTGCCGTAAGTGAGACATCGAGATTGAAGTCCTGTTCACGGTTGCCCAACATTGTTGATTTAGCCTCTACAATTTCATTCAAGATATCATCTGAAAGCAGATGGCCGTATATGTGTATTGATGTATAGTCCATATTGAATAACGTGTTAGAATTTGGCAACTCTTGGCATATAGACAAATGCCGCTATCACATCCATAGGCAGAACCGGTTTGACAACCTGATATTCGGCTTCAGACAAATATGTGTGATATTGTGCGAATGAGTGGACAAGATGGTTTGCACGCTCGGTGGCTAAATCATCTGTATTGAGACGCAGCGTAGTCTCATCATTCACCCATTCCAAACGCCGATTGAACATATTGCGCTGAGTAACGAGATCTATGTCACCCGTAGCCTGCGATTCAAGAAAGAGTTTGCGGCACTCGTCTTCGGGAATGAAGTTATGGTTTTCAACCCTACCCTTATAACCCAAAAATATCATTTCCTCGCCCACTAACTGACGGTCGCTATGTTTGGCCTCACTGATGACAGAGCGAACACGCATTAGCAATACGGTGGTGGCTGTGTCAACCGAATCAGTCTCCATAACCATAGCACGACAGGCTGCAAGCGGACCACCATTGATGGTGTCATTGACCACTCCACGAGAAAGGTCTTCCACGAACACATGGTTGCGTCCTATGTACATATAGTTTTTAGGTGTAGGCGAAGCAAACGATATGCGTACCGTTCCCTTTCTGTCTGCACGGAAATAGGGCTTCAGACCTTCTTCCAATTCTATAAACTGGAAAGAATAGCAAAGCGGCAAGCTGTCAGTCTTCACATTAACTCCGGCATGATGCAGTTCTCCTATCACGAAATCGCGAGTGTCGTAAATGTCGCCTATAACCTTTTTAGCCTCATTGAGGCTTTCAACCAAACGTGTCGGATCCATGGCCTTGGTGTTGTGCGCGAAATAGGTGTGCGACTTCTTCTCTATTTCCACTGCCCTCTGTATTCGTTTGTCGTGCTCTTCGGTTGTCTCCTTAAAGTCGTCAGGACCGAATAACGATGGTTGCTGTATGAATTGCTTCTTCGTGTCAAGAACGATGATTTCCTCCATAATGCTTTCCATGAGAGAAGAGTCGTTGTCGGCAATCGGTATGTATATACCCAATGACTTACGTATCTGATTCTGCTTTCTATAAAGCACCTTCATGATAATCTTGTCCATCGGGTTTGTTTCTTCGTCGAACAACGTGAAAATGGCCACTTCCTTTTCGGTCTGCCCGAAACGGTCGATACGTCCGTTTCGCTGTTCCATACGGTTGGGATTCCAAGGCAAATCATAATGGATGATAGAATTGAATCCAGTCTGCAGGTTGACACCTTCGGAAAGACAATCGGTACAGACAAGCACATGACGAGGATTTTTTGACAGCTCGTCGATTTTCATTTTACGATCCTCGTCCGTCAAACGACTGGTAATCACTTCCACTGCCACATCCTTGTATTTCTTATTGCCCTGAAGATATTTCGCTATACTCTCCTTGCAATACATAGCGGTTTGTATGTATTGGCAAAAGACAATGGGATTGTATCCTGAATTGAGCGCAAATTCCACATTCTTAGCCAGCTCAGTCACTTTATTGTCTTGGTTGTTTTCCTTTATCTCACGAAGCGAGGCAATGAACGAACGAAACTTTGCTTTTTCATTGTTTGACGACTCTTTGTATGATTCAGGGATTACATCATCTCCTTCAAGGCCGTCTTTCAACGCATCATTAAAGCTGTAAGTATTGCCACCGTCGTCTGTCGCATCGTCTGACTCATCAGCACGTTTTGCTATCTTGTTTTGAAGCATGCTTATACCAGCATCTGGACTGGACATCACACCGCGGATGAGAGCCAGCAAATCCCAATAGATATAACGCTGCTTTATCTTTTCCAATGATTTTGCCGCCTTTACTCCTTCACGCACATAGTCAATGATGTCCAAAAGCAACGTATGGTATTGCACGCTTAATTTGTATTTCGCATCAAAAGGCACACGTGTAGGGAATATGACATCCTTGCCAACGTATGGCTTGACATCAGCACGCCGACGCTGGATGAAATAATGTGAGAGTTCTTCACGTTGACGGGCATCCTCAAGCGTATAATGTGAGAACTCAGGCTTCAGAAGACCTATTAAGGATTGAAACTCTTCTGTGTTTCCGCTATGTGGCGTGGCTGTAAGGAGCACGATATGCCTGTCAGACTTTGCCAAGTCAGACAATAATGAATGGCGCAGCTGCTGCCCCTTGTTAGCCCCTTTAGGTTTTGCGCAAGTATGGGCTTCGTCGACAATAACAAACTTTGGGCAGTGCTGGAGAAACATGGCTTTGCGGTCTGATGCCTTGATATAGTCAATGGAAATGATTTGAAAGGGAATGTCCCTGAACACATTCTGATTGGCACGCATGTCTTTCTCCAACCTGCTTATGGTGCTGGAACGAATGATTTTAGCCTCCAGTCCGAACTTATCACGGATTTCATTCTGCCACTGTTCGCAAAGATGCGGCAGGCAGATTACCGCAAAGTGTTGTATCTCTTTGCGGTCAAGCAGTTCCTTGGCTATCAGCAAAGACTCCAACGTTTTGCCGATACCCACGTCATCAGATATAAGCAAACGGATTTGCTTATGCTTTAGTGCCAGAATAAGAGGTACCATCTGATAAGGACGTGGCTCAAAAGAAAGTCTGCCCAAACATTGGAATGGCCCGGCTATGTCACGGAACGAAAGCCTGCACGCATTGTACAGAATGCGTGCTGCCTCGGGATAACTGTTTGCTCCCACATCATCGGATGAGGGCTTCCTGAAATTGTATGAGCGGACTAATGTTTCAAGCTGTCCCTTGTATAACGGTTTATACAAACCGATTGTCTCGCTGTCTGTACCTCCGAGAGGTTTGATTACGAGCAGTTCCTTATCTTGTGACTGTTGAACCACCCATGGACGTGAGCGAAATTCAACAAGTGTTCCTGTCTTATATTCCATCTGATATTAACTTACTGGAGTGAATATATCTGAATGTGCGGCTATGAAATCGGCTAATGGTGTCTTATAGTGCCATACTATGACCATATAGCCTGCATCTTCAAGGACTTCACGTTTATTTTTATCATCGGCTTTCACATCCGGATTATCATGGGGTGTGCCGTCGCAGAACACCACAATTCTGTCGCCATACATAAAATCAGGCTGTACATAGTATTGTTCCGGGAACATCGGCTGTGCCTTATCTGGTAGACGAAGCCTATGAGTGTAGAGATACTTCAAGAATTCGTATTCGGTAGAACTGTTATGGTCTCGTGCAGCCTCCAATTCCTCATACTGTCTGTCATAGCTTATGTTTTGTCCGGCACTGCGCACCTCTATATCAGCATCCTTCATAATGCAAAGAGCGTTATAGATGTTGCGTACATCAATGAGTTGATGGTAAGGCTGGTTATAGTAATTAAGCAAATTGGTGTAATCGGCCGGTATCAGCTTCTCACGCTCCTTATCGGAAAGAGGCAGACTTGTACCATAGCAAATCTCATAAGCCCGTTTGACAACAGCATGGTAAGAAGATGGCTCAGCAACCAAACGGCCTAATATGCCCAACGAGCCTTCTGCATTCTCGTAAATGAGCACATTAGGTACTTTTCCCTCACCCATCACATCTGCCCCTATTTCGCTGCCTTCGATCTGGAACACATCTTCTATAGCCTGCTTGAAAGCATAAAGGAATGTCCTCACTGAACCTTTGTCTTTAAGAGCAAGAGCCTCTAATGGCTGAATGTAGATGGCATTGGCCGTTGTTTCCGTAAACAGTTTCACATATTTGATATTGTCCGGCTCTTCTGGATGCTGTTGTCGCTTTTGTAAATGTATGGCCATACGTTCCGTACTGATCCAGTCACCTGTTTTAGTATCAAATGCGAACCCGTTGGCATTGGCATCATTCTTGGATTCAAGAATATAAGTCAAACGGCACGATGGAATATATCGTATGTTTGCAAGGTGGGCTCCATTGGCTGTTTTTAATTTACACATACATATAGCTCTGGTATCATCAGAAGAAAAAAATGTCTTCACTTGATAGAATTTACGGCTGCGCTCTTCCTCTTGGCAAGTTATCTTCTCGCTTTCTTGTGCTACCATATCTTGCAACTGTATGCAAAGACCTGGTATCATATTTGTGATGCCATCAAGATTCTCACCAGTAATGATATCTGTATGATGAGCAGCATTTTCTTGGTCTTTATAAATAACCCCGGTATTCGGGTTATAAAAGAATTTATGAGAGATAACATCACCTGTCAGCATCATACGAGAAATTCGGAATTTGCCACCATTGTTATAGATGATGTTTTGCGGTCCAAATTCCGTAAGAGCCAATGATTTCGCACGGCTAAGATACTCAATTTTATCACTATTCTTATATTGAAGCAAGGCTCGTTGCGGCAGTTTCGTAAAATTATACCCCGGCAAGAATCCCTCACTGGCGAAGTAGCGGTATGGATAGAACTCATTTTCTTCCGCTTTCTTCCCTTGATTCTGACCGAGCAGCATATCACGAAGTTCTATGCCTCTTTTTTCTTTCAGAAGAGCCTCTTTTTTTTCATTTGAATTATCACCATACACATTGTTACGGAGAATGACCTGTGCTTCTTCTATTTGCTGTTGCGCCAACCTGTATAGACTACGCCAACGATTGAGAGCCTTATCAAAATCCGAAAGGTAATTATTGAGAATGCCGTCAACCCATCTATCTGTAAACCAGTATGGAGTTTCGTCTGCAAACTTTTTTGAAAGGAAGTTATCTGCGATTGCTTTTTTGAATATTCCTTTTATTTCTTTTTTCCGCTCATCAGAAAGCTGAAGGTGGTGAACAACTTCCGGTTTTAATGTGATATGGTCCGCATTGCTGTAATCCACTAAATCAGCGATACCATTAGACAGTTGCGGAATGGGGCAAACCGACAAAATAGTGGAGTGAAGATGCGTAGAGAATAAATCTTCGTTGATTAATTCCATACGAGGAGCCTTCACTTCACCACTGACCATTTTTTCCGGATGACGGAGATAATAATTCTCATGCGAATTTCGGGGACGGCAATAGGTGTATATCAACGCCGCCTGTCCGCTACGTCCTGCACGTCCTGCACGCTGAGTATAGTTAGCCGGTGTAGGGGGAACATTCCGCATTCCGACTATTGACAAGTCTTTGATGTCAATGCCAAGCTCCATTGTCGGAGAACAATATAATACAGGGAACTCTCCATTACGGAATTGTTGTTCACGTAACTCACGTTCATCTTTTGGAACCTGCCCGGTATGGTCTTTTGCTTCAAGATTAATGTCTGAAAGAGGTATGCTCTTATAAAACTCTTGAAAATACCTATTCGGTGTATAGACTATTTCATCTCCTATAGTTCTTATTCTTGTCAAATCTGCCCTGACATTTTCCTCGTCCCCTTTTTCCCACAATATACTTGAATAGAATACCTGGTAGGCTCCATTGTTCTCTTGGACATAATTCCCTAATGCGGCAAATAAAGATTTCATGTAAGAAATGTATTCATCCTGTGAGCCTATATGGGATTTACCTCCATTGTTATTAAGGAAATCACGAACAAAGACAGCCAACTTAGAACGGTAGCCAGCCACTTCTTTACCAAAAGCCTCGCGCCTGCTACGCGGCTTTTCGAAGCACAAAGCGTGGGCAGCAGAAATTTTATCATTGTCGTCTAAAGTCCACGGTGCCTTTAAGTTCTCGCGCACCAGCTTCTCGGTGTCCCTTACGGCTTCGCTTGTACGGTCATCTGAATAGATGCATAATTTGTGACGCATATAGTCTAATATCTGAATGATGAAACGTTCTTTATCATCATCAGACAATCCGTCAAGCTCAGGTATATCATATAACCTCTCACTGTCATTTTCTCCAAAGATTTCATCATGTAGGAATTCATAATTGATTCTCAACAAGGCACAATCTTCAAGATTAGGCATGTTCACTTGCCAATTTCCTGCAAGATCATCATAAATGATAGTACTCAAATATCGTTCCATCACACTTTCCACTTTCTTAGCACGTCCACCTCGCAAATTGGGATAGCGGAAATAGTCATTGGGAGAAAGATGCAAATTCTTAAATACCAGTCGGGCTATTTTGTCACTCCCAACAGGCTCATCAGATTCTTTTACCGCATTCCAAATAGCCGAACGTATTTTGCCGATGCGAATAAAATCATTAAAATGTCCGGCTTGCAAGGCTGCATCCTGTCTGGCATCCACGAATGTCATGAGTTTGCGGTCGGCAGTATCAACTCCAGCATTCTTCATTTCAATGATATTCTCATAAGAAAGCACAGTTGTCGCTGTACTTCTACCTTCACTACCTATTTTTGATAATTTGGACCATTCTTTACTTGAACCGGAATATACCGCTTTGGCCGTAGGGTCATACTTTAACGGGCTTGGGATATAAATGCCCTCAAAAGAACCATTGAGAACATCCGCATGTTCAGACATCTGGCCGTATACCGTGAAATATATTTTTTTAGGAAAGCGGTCCTTATATGTCTTCTTGAACTTGCGGTTTCCTTGTCTGTCTAATGTGTACCAATCCTCAGGTATCTCATCAGAATTAGGGTCGAGCAGGAAATCATCTGTTGACTCATTTTCGTGTGGTACAATTATATACCCGTCAGCGATGGATGTGTCTTGATCACTATCATCCGAGCTGTTTCTCTCATCAAAATTTCTGGGGGAAAGACTGCCATCAGATTTGATTCTTACAGAATACATTTCATGCCCACTCAAACGACTGAACATTATCGGGAAATACAACACCTTGTTGTCTTTGTCAGACAATTCCTCACAATACAACTTCTCGTCAATAGTTATAAAACGATTATTTGGATTTCCGAGAGTAGCATATACATTTCCTGTCTGTGGTATAAACTGATGGATTTTATAAGGTAATAAATTGACTTTTAATTTAACATTTACATCGTTACACCAATTAAGAACCTCAAGAATATGCTGGTAACATTTTCCCACAGTGACTTGTGCATTAACATATTCTGAGAGAGACAACGCCATCTGCATTATGGAGCATGGCGTTCCCCTGAAATATTTTTTCTCTTTTTCATCATAGCGCAATGCTATATTCTGTTCAATCCAATTTGCTGTAGGATAATGACGAACTGCGTCAGCATCCAAATCAGAAGGTACAGGCAAAGATATAGCTGTTAGAATTTCGTCTTTGGAACAATGTGGGCTATACAATCCTACTTGCAGAGTTTCGTCTATTACCTGATTTATATCGTAATTGCTACCAAATATGCATGAGGCCACTTCTGCCACTTTCAGACGTTGCTCAGTATAAGAAAGCTTTTCATCTGCGACCATTGTGGCAGATGTGCCGAAGCATAATACTTGATTTTTGGATTGAGATTTAATGCGCCGAATAAGGAATGACACATCACTACCTTGCATTCCACGATAAGTGTGTAACTCGTCAAATACAAGATAATGCAGGTTTTCAAGGAAACAATCACGAAGACGCTTCTCATCACCGGCACGTGTCATTAAGAGTTCAAGCATCATGTAATTCGTCAATATGATATTGGGAGGATTTTGCTGCATACGTTCGCGGGCTTGCTGATCTTCTTGTCCTGTATATTTCCCGAAAGTAAACGGACAGGTCTTTCCTGTCACATTCTCATATTGCTTACAATATCTATCCAACTCATCTGACTGGGAATTTATGAGAGCGTTCATCGGATACACTATAATAGCAATCGTCTTATTGACGCATTCGTCTGTGTGTTGAAGGATGTAATTAAAGACAGTTGCCATAAATGTACGCGATTTTCCTGAGCCAGTACCAGATGTGACAATAAACTCTTTGTCCCGACATCCAAGCTCAATGGCATCCTGCTGATGCTTGTAAAAGGGTGTGTTAAAAAATAGTCCCAAATCCTGGTGTATGGGACAACCTTTTTCTATCATTTCTGAAACGCCAATACCTTGGGCAAAGTTAGGATTGAATTGAATCAAAGCATCAGGCCAAAGTTTTTCGCTCTTAATGGCTTCGCTGACTTTTTGCCGTATTAATTTGTCCTTTATAGATACAAAGCTGCCAATATAATCTTTGTAGCTACATTTCAGCTTATCATATATGTCAATGATATTCATTTGCTATTCTTTTTTAATGATACATTTTCGTCTTTTGGCTCATCAACCAACAACTCTGTTGGATGAACTTGTAATATCTCGGCTATTCTATATAGAACAGGTATCGGAGGCTGCACAGTATTAGTCACATAGGTGTTTACTGTCCTAAAACTTTTCCCTAATTGTTCTGCCAGCCATACTTGTTTTATGCCTTTGGCAGATAGAATCTCCTTGATGCGATTGTACTGCATATTTCATTGAATTTTATAGTGCAAAAATAGGAAATAATATTGGAAAAACCTAATTAATGGAGTGGAATCAAGTGTTTAATCCTTTAATTACCTTATTTTTTATAACATCTGCTCATACTACTATAACTTTATGATATAAATTAGATATTTAGTCTTTAATCAATACTTAATTATCAGAACAATTCTATACCTTAGTATTCATTGCTTTTATTTTGATGTTTCTTATTTATTCCCACGCATAAATACAATAATAGGTTTATCGGAAAATCGAGCAAACGGCATCATATGCGTATGCTTATAAATTCAAAAAATTTGCTGACGAACTCATTTTATAATTGTGTCGACACTGCCGACACAATTTGTTTACCATACTCAGTACGTTTCTTTTCAAGAATATGTATGGATTTGAAATGATTGATATACACCTATGGGAAGAGTTGTTTAGCCAGAAATTAAGGAAAGAAAATGAACCTATATCCCAGGGGCACAAGAATCTTGCTGCTGCTATTCAGAAAGTAACCGAAGATCTATTTCTGACATTGGCACGACATACTAAAGAGATTACCTATAGCGAGAATCTCTGCCTTTCTGGAGGTTGCGCATTAAATTGCGCAGCTATGGGTAAAATAAAGGATAGTGGATTGTTCTCAACCGTGTTTGTTCCGTTTGCCCCAGGAAATGACGGCTGTGCAATTGGGGCAGCTATAGCTCTTTACGGTTTACTTGACAAAAGTGTAACATTTGAACCTGTATCTCCATATCTGTGACTATCATTTACCGACGAGTCTGTAGAAAAGACATTGCAACTATATGGTTATGACTA
>JAUNIZ010000176.1 GCA_030523165.1 Prevotellaceae bacterium | reverse complement strand
CTTCGCACTCATCATCACGAGTCCTCCGCACTCATCATTATGGGTATCTGTTACTCGTTGTTAATGCTTGCGGATTGCAATTGACTTTGACTTCCGCTTCGCACGTCGATTTTCAATTACCTTCGGCCGTCGACCGTTGGTTCCGCAAGAACTGAAAAAATGTCCTAATCGAGATACCTCTCAACTAGGACATAATGAAATGTAAATCAATAAAGACTTATTAAAAAAGCTTTCTAATTCAAGACGTTATAATCTGCTAATTAAGTCTTACTCCTCTGTTCCGCTTAAGGTTGCTGCATAAGCCTCACCGCTAAGATAGAGATATGACGCATTACTTGATACATACGTACCATAATCTGCCATGCTTACATACAATGAGCCTGCAGAGAAAGTTATAACCTGATTGTCTGCACTATACACTCCCAGAGGATAAGTTTCTATATCATCTGACAGATTGCCATAGATGCTTCCAACAGAGAACATTCCGTATCCCCAGTCCATACCTAGGTCTACTGGAGCCAATGACGCATTGTTTCCTGTCACAGTTATAATGAACTTATGCTCTTCATTATCGCAGTCTGCTTCTTCATTATATGGATATCCAATATATCCATATTCATCAGTACTGGTACAAACATAAGCGAAAGGACTGTTGAAACGGTACTTGGTTGTGTTTCCGTCGCCAGAAACTGCTTTTTGTATATCAACAGCAAGAGGCAAAGTTTCTACACCATAAAGAGTATTGATATTTCCGTCAATCCAATAGCCAACGCCAACATCTTCCCATTTAACACGTGTTATTGTGGTCTTATTGGATATACCGCCGTCTACTTCTTTATAAAGGCTTATATACTCTTCTGGTATACTTATCATGAATGTATAGGCAGTACCTACAACAGCATCAGGGTAAGTCACCTTTATTGTTGTCTCTGACTCACCGTCAGCAAATTCTGCTGAACTAGGTATAACAAAGATGCTGCTGTCGTTCTGTTCAATTGTAAGCGGAACAGAAAGAGAGCCAGATGTGTTAAGACGACAAATCGTAAGTTCTATCTCAGTTGCGTCCTCAGGATCGACTTCTATATCCTGAGTAATGGTTGAGAAATAAACTCCAGCCTTATCTTCAGAGTCCTGCTCGCCTGGTGACCAGTTGTCATCATCGCTACAAGATGCAAATGCAAGGCATCCTGTTAAAGCGAGAAACATATATTTTGCTAATCTCTTCATTTCTTTTAAATTTTAAATTCATACTACAAGTTAGTCTGTTACTCCATCACGTAAAGATGAATTCTGTCCAGCTACAGGCTGTGAACCGCCAGTATTGTCTACAATTCCCAAGTTGGTATTCATTTCAGACTGAGGGAAACGCAGATTCATCCATTCGTCATCAGCTGCAATGTTGAATGCGTATGCTGTCGGGAAATTAGTTGTACCTGTGCCGTGGAAACGAACAATTGGTTTGCCCATGCGACGTGCATCGCTTACAAAGAAGCCTTCACCCCATAACTCAACACGACGCTGGAACCATATTTCATCTGTCAGTGTACGATTTGAAGGAATGGTGTAAGACGGGTTACGGTATGTTCTCACGAAGTTAGAAAGAATCTCACGTGCCTGTGACTCATTACCACTTCTTGCCAGACCTTCAGCCTGTATGAGAATCATCTCTTCTACACGCATCAGTGGCCAGTCGTTGTTGTTCATGGTACTTCCCACACCGCTCTTCATACCGAACTTAACGTTTGTGTATGGCAAGAATGCCTCCTTCACATCTTCAATTTCAAGTGTTGCAATTGCATCGCCAGTTACTCCATTCCAAGACAGGTTTGCGATATTGTCAGAATGCAGATTCTCGTCAAGCCACCAACCCTTGCGTACATCAGTAGAAGGTATAAGGTTGTACAACATTGAGTTTATCATTGGTGTATTCTGTGTTCCTGCTGAATAGCTATAGCCAGAGAATGCAGATATCCATGATGAAGATGTTGCATAATTTTCCTGTCCTTGTTCTTCTGTGATATTGACAGACCAAATCCAGTTTGCCTCATCACGACTGCAGAATGCAGGAACACTAACGTCTGATATGCTTGCAGGCGTATAACCTTCCATAGCTTTCTCGGCATCAGCAGCTGCAAGAGCATATTCGCCCATATTGAGATAAGCACGGGCACGAAGACCGTAAGCTACATTAATATTGATTCTTGACTTGTCGTCACGTTCGGTGGTGAGATGTTCTATAGCATAGTTTAAATCGCTCAATATAGCCTCATACACTTCGCCTACAGTGGCACGAGGGTTGTTGGCAGCTTCATGAGTACCGTCAAGAATTGGAATACAAGGTAAATCCTTTGATGTACTATAGTTGCCCTGAAAATAAGGTGCCAGTGAAAGATAGTCGAAAGCACGAATCGCTTTTGCTTGTGCTATCTGGTTGATACCGTCTTCGTTATCCGTATCCTCAGGATAAGAGGCGATAATCTCATTTGCGATGCCAAGTTGTGTGTACGGTATCACATAACGGATATACGGGTTTGCGTAGTTGGCATTACGTGAAATATATTCCCCACAAGGAGAAAACCAGTTATAGCCGTTGTCTGCCATAGTCATGTCAGCACCCTCTAGATCGAGAGAAATTGCTGCCATAACAAAACCGAAATCGTCAGGACGTTGACTAGTGAAATGGGTTTCGTAGTTTTGATATGGATTACCCATGATGGTGAACATACCAGAGAATGTAGCCTCGGTGCGCTCAGGTATTGCATTGTATGTCTCCTGAGTCTGTTCTGTGGTCAAACCTCCACCCAGATATTCCTGATCATCAATGTCAGAGCATGATGCCGCAAGCGTTGCACATGACACGAATATGAATAATTTATTTAGTTTCATAACCTTAAGTCTTTAATAATACTTGATTTTAGAAGTTAAGCGTAATACCTGCGGTAATTGTACGCATAGCTGCATATCCGCCTGAAGCCAGACCTGAACCTGAAGTCATGCCACCAATACCGTAATTGAAGCGTGGGTCAAGACCTTTACGCTTTGTAAGCAAGAAGAGATTTTCACCAGACACATATATGCGTACACCTTCTAATTCCAAAGGGCGTGTAATGCTCTTTGGCAGTGTATAGCCAAGTGTAAGGTTGTTGAGTGCCAAATAGTTTGAGCTGGTTAGGAATCTGTCTTGAGCAGTCTGAGAACTGAATCCTGCATCGTCTGTAGATGCTAGGCTAAGACGTGGAATGTCACTTGTAGGATTCTCTGGGCTCCATGCGTTCAGAAGGTCTTTGTGCATAGCCTGACCAGCCTGCAGACCATTGTGCATGAGAGCCTGGTATGTACCGTCGTAGATCTTACCGCCAAGCTGGAATGAGAATTGTGCAGACAGGTCGAAACCATAGGCAGAGAAAGAAGTACCGAAACCACCGACAAAATCAGGCAATGTAGTACCGCAGTCATACTGTGTAGCCTCTGTAATATCGTCTGTTGTAGTCTGGCCTGTTACATTTCCATCATCATCGGTAACGTCCATATAGTATAGAGCCTTACCGTTGGTCTTGTCTGTGCCGGCATATTTCACCATGTAGGCATTGTAAACAGTACCGCCAACCTTAATGATTCTGTTTGAATATTTCAAGCCCTCTTCTGAATCTGCGACATCAAGAGATGTAATCTTGTTCTTGTTGTGTGTGAAATTCAGGTTGAGAGTCCAGTCTATGTCTTTTGTTCTGATGATAGCGCCCTCAAGTGATACTTCAATACCTTGGTTTCTTACAGAACCGATGTTGGTTGGATAGCTTGACACAGATAGACCTGAAGAAAGTGGCACTTCCTTGAAGTAAAGCAAGTCAGAGGTGTTACGCAGATAGTACTCAATTGTACCTGTCAAACGACGGTTGAACAACTCGAAGTCTACACCGAAGTTCCAAGCCTTTGATGTTTCCCAAGTCAGTTCTTCATTACCTTTCTGTGCCATAGTGATAGCATATTGGCCTGTTGACTCATCGTATGAAGGAGTGTAGACGTCGGCATAAGCCTGCCATGCGTATGTGATACCAGATAAGTTGTCATTACCTTGTTCACCGTAGCTAACTTTCAGCTTCAAGAGGTCTATCCATTTTACATCCTCAAGGAATTTCTCCTTGTTCATCTGCCATGCAAAACCGATTGAACCGAATGTACCCCAACGGTGACCAGGAGCGAATACAGATGAAGCATCACGGCGTATAGATACGCTTGCAAAGTACTTGCTTGCGTAGTCATACTGAGCACGGCCCAAGAAACCTTCTGTCATGTAGTTGTCTGTGTATGAAGTAAGGGATTTGCTTGATGTACCGAACGCATTGCCAAGTTCACCAATATACGGGTCAAACAAGTTTGTGTTGTAACCGTATTGGTACTGGCGTTTGTATTTATACTGTTCATAACCTGCCAGCAAGCTAATATTGTGTTCACCGAAAGACTTTGCATAAGTAGCAAGATACTGCTGGTTGACAGTCAGATAACGATTGCTTGTTATAGAAGCATAGCCATCACTTGAACTAGCGCTACCGAATGCGCTGCCAAGAGAGTTGTTTCTGCTGTTCATAGACTGTGCGCTAAGAGATGCAGTGAGGTTGAGTCCTTCGATAGGGGTAATTATTGCTGACCACTGGCCTGTAAAGAGATCACGGTATGTCTGGTCGCGGTTGTAAGCGTTGTCACGAACGGCATTACCTACGAAAGAACCGTTGTTTGTTGTATAAAGTGTACGGCCGTTCTCTGTCTTGATCGTTCCGTCTGCATTTCGCTGATAAAGAGGATAGATAGGCGCAATCATGTTACATATATAGAATACGTTACCTGAGCTGCCCCATGTATCGACATCATATGAAGGAGATTCTGAATCTACGTGTGTAAAGCCCAAATTGGTAACGAACTTCAGCCATTTCTTAGCCTGATACTCAACGTTGGCACGGCTGGTGTAACGCTGATATGTAGAATTATCAACCATACCGCCGTCATTCAGATAGCCTGCGCTAGCATAGTATGTAAGACGATCGCTTGCGCCAGATACAGATACGTTGTATTCCTGTCGGAATGAACTGTGGAATGTCTCGTCATACCAGTCGTCTGGAATATAATAGCTGTCACCGTCTACTCGTCCTAAGGTAGCGTTAGGATTTAGCTTAAAGTTTGTACCGATAAGTTTCTCACCATCTGGAACAGTATATACATTCATGTCAAGACCACCATTGTTGGCATTGAACAGATTGGCATCAGCATAAGCGTAAGCCTCTGCAGCAGTACTGCCGTTGTAATACTGTGAGTTGAACATTGCACGGTAGAATGTCTCATAATACTCTCCTGCGTCAGAAATTACATCATACTGTGGGATAAGACGTGAGTTAGAGCCCCATTTTGCATCTAATGTAATCTTTGCGTCTTGCCCTTTCTTTGCTTTCTTAGTAGTGATAATCACAACGCCGTTAGCACCGCGAGCTCCATAGATGGCACTTGCAGAAGCATCCTTCAATACTGATATTGACTCAATGTCGTTAGGGTTGATGTTTGCAATGTCCGCCTCATAAGGAGTACCGTCTACTATATACAGAGGCTGTGAACTTGCATTCAGCGAGCCAATACCACGGATGCGGATAGTAGGAGCAGAACCAGGCTCGCCTGATGAAGATGTTGCTTGGATACCTGCCACTTTACCGACAAGGGCACTTGTTCCTGTGGAAGTGACATGGGCAGAAATATCTTCTGACTTAATTTCTCCTGCAGAACCAGTGAACGCCGATTTCTTTGCAGTTCCGTATGCAACAACGATAACCTCATCAAGAGCCTCTTGATTAGATGTCAATGCAATACGGATTGTTTTTGCTTTAACTGTTACGGTCTTGTCTTCCATGCCTACATAAGAAACCTTCAGCTCTTTTTTGCCAGAAGGCAACGTAAGCGAGAATTTACCGTCAGCGTCTGTTACAGTGCCGATGTTGCTGGAACCTACGACACGTACCGTAGCACCGATAACAGGTTCTCCGTCATCCTGAGAAACCACGGTTCCTGTAACTGGTGTTTGTGCCAATGCTGTCCCTAAGGACAAGACCATAAGCACCAAGGCCATAATTAATTTTCTTTCCATAAATACTCTCTCTAATTAAATAAATAAGTGACGCTTTTATTAGCCGTTTTTCGGCTATTGTCAACATTTTTCATTGGATATATGCCTTGAAACGTTAATTAGCTTTCACATTACCATATTGTATATATTCATTATTTATGCATTTGATGTGTTTACAATGTGAAAGAAATACCGCAAAAAGAGATGTTAATGGGTATTTTATGCTATTTATTTATTACATATTGTTAAAAATGACGTGTTTTTGTAATTTCTTGCTCTCATGTTTTGTTTATATAAAATTAATCTTTAATTTTGCAAATTGTAACAAAAGTATAATTTATTTATTTAATTAGAGAGAGTATTTATGGAGAAAAGACTAACTATGATTTTTGCCTGCTTGTTCCTGTCATTGGGGCTCGCATTGGCACAAACAGCAGTTACAGGAACCGTGGTTTCTCAGGATGACGGAGAACCTGTTATCGGTGCTACGGTACGTGTCGTAGGTTCCAGCAACATCGGCACAGTAACAAACGCTGACGGTCGTTTTTCTTTGACTTTGCCTAAGGGCAGTTCAAAGTTAAGAGTTACCTATGTTGGTATGACGACACAAGACGTTACCGTAAAGGGCGGAAATGTCAATGTGGTATTGGTTCCAGAACAGACAAACCTCGACGAGGTGATGGTTGTTGCCTTCGGTACAGCAAAGAAATCGGCATTTACCGGTTCAGCCGCCGTTGTTGATTCAAAGGATCTGGAGAAATCTCAGGTTACGAGTATAACGAATGCTCTTGCCGGTGCAGTTCCAGGTGTTCAGTTGACATCTTCTAACGGTGCTCCTGGTGAAACATCTACTATCCGTATTCGTGGTTTCAGTTCTATCAATGCTGAAAATGACCCTCTTATCATTGTTGACGGTGCTCCCTACAGCGGTGACCTTGCAAACTTGAATCCAAGTGACGTTGAGTCTATGACGGTGTTGAAGGATGCTGCTTCAAACGCTCTGTATGGTGCCCGTGGTGCAAATGGTGTCATAATGATTACTACAAAGCGTGCTAAGTCAGGGGAAGCAAAGGTTACATTCGATGCAAAGACTGGTTGGAACTCACGTGCAGTACAGCACTATGATGTGATTAGTGACCCTGCTGCATATTATGAGATGCATTATACTGCTTTGAAGAACTATTATGTTAATCAGGGCTACTCGGACACTCAAGCATGGCAGCTTGCAAACTCTAATTTGACGGGAGCTTCTGCTAATGGCGGTTTGGGTTACAATGTATATACAATACCTGACGGTCAGTATCTGATTGTATGGGGCACAAAACGAAATGTATATAATGGGAGTGACATGTAAACTGCTTGATT